>JAKBAP010000480.1 GCA_021808995.1 Planctomycetota bacterium
CGCTCGCGATCAAGCGGCCCTTGGTCCGCGCCTGGCACCTGGGAATCGGGCGCTGTCCCGGGCGAGCAGGCGCGGGTTCAGGTTCGGCCGGGGCATGTGGTGGTCTATGACGTCGCGCGGGGGCCGGTCGTGCGCTCAATCCACGTGAGTGGGGTGCTCCGGTTCGCCACCGATCGCGACACGCGGCTGGATGTGGGCCTGATCAAGGTCGAACCTGGCGAGGACGCCGCCGAGACCGGGCTCGAGGTCGACGCGCATGGCCGTGAGGTCGAGGGGGTGGATTGCGCTCTCGAGATTGGCTCGCCCGATGCCCCCTTGGTCGCGGCCCATCACGCGGTGATTCGCCTGACACCGTGCGTGGGGCTCGACCCCGACTTCGCGCCGGCGATCGTTTGCCGCGGGGGGCGGGTCGACCTTCATGGAGCCCCCTTGTCGCGGTCATGGGTCAAGCTAGGCTCGACCGCGACCAAGGGGGCCACGCGGATCGCGCTTGCCGAGCCCGTGCGGGGTTGGAGGGCCGGCGACCACGTGATCCTCACCGCGACCCAGCGCCAGAAAATCGCGGACGAGGTGGAGCTACCGAGCGTCCGCGAGGCCGGGCAAACCGAGGCGCGCCAGATCAAGGCGCTCCAGGGGACCGAGATCGAGCTCGACGGCCCTCTGGAGTTCGATCACCAGGGAGTCGAGACCACCCGCGGGGAGGTCGCCGACCTGAGCCGCAACGTGGTCATCGAATCGGCCGACCTGGGTGCCGGCCGGGGGCACGTGATGTTTCACCGGGGGTCACGGGCGGCGATATCCCATGTGGAGTTTCGGCATCTAGGGAAGGTCGACAGGCTGGGTCGATATCCGCTGCATTTCCATCAAGCGGGGGACACGATGCGGGGCTCGTCGGTGGTCGGCTCGTCGATCTGGGACGGCGGCAATCGCTGGATCACGATCCACGGCACGAATCGACTGGTGGTCCGCGATTGCGTCGGCTTTCGGTCGGTGGGGCATGGCTTTTTCCTTGAGGACGGCACGGAGGTCGACAATATCCTGGACGGTTGCCTGGCCGTCCAGGCCTGTCATGGCAAGCCGCCGCAAGGGCAGGCGCTTCCGTTTGACCGCAACGAAGGGGCCGGTTTCTGGTGGGCGAACAACGCCAACGCCTTCATTCGTAACGTCGCCGTCGAGTGCGATCAGTACGGCTTTCGCTCCGAGATCGAGACCGGAGGGGGATTCGATCCGGTCTTGCGGGTGCGTGGGCCGGATGGGGCGCGAGGGCCCGTCGATGTGAGAACGCTGCCATTCTTGCGCTTTGATGATAACGAGGCTCACAGCCAGAGACGCCATGGCCTCGACCTCGGGGGCGGTCCCGGCGATGGGCACGCGGGGGGCATGGAAGTTGGGCCTGACTCACGCCATCCCCTGGTCGTCCGTCGGTTCAAGGTCTGGGACACGCGCTGGGCGGTCACGCTGGGCACGCCCGGGACCCTGGTTGACGGGCTCGAGGTCAGTGGGAGCGAATTTGGGCTGTGGCGGCCGCGGTACGATCGGCACGCCTACCGCGGCCTCGCGTTTTACCGGACCAAGTGGGCCTTTTTCGCGGAGACTGGCGAACGACCCAACCTGGTTCGATTCCCCGAGCCGCTCGATCCGATCGATGACCGCCCCCCCGTCACCGTGATCACCGGCGTGTCGGCCAGGGGGCAAGGGCCGATCGTGGCTCGTGGGGTCTCGGTCGACGACGGCGCGGTCGTGGAGGTGATCGTGAATGGTCGGTCGGCCCGGCCGATCATGGCGGACTTTTCGCGGTGGGAGGTAAGCCTGGATCGGCCTTCGCGGGGCCCCCTTATCCTCTCCGCGGCCGCGCGGGACGCCACCGGTCACCGCGAGCGGACCCCACACCGAATCTCGACGCCAATTCCCGATGAAAACTAGCCAGGGACTCGCGCCGACGCCCCTACGCCTGAAGGACAGCTTCGCCAAACTCATCGCGGGATTCCGTAAAAGCTCCAATCGTTGCCAAACGTGACAGGATTGGCTAATCTAACCTCCACTCCGCGAACTAATCAGGCAGCGCAAGCCCACCCCTGGGACCGGGTGGGCTCGTGGCTTTCGCACCCTCAAGCCGATGTTGGCCGAGGTGGGATTGGTTTCCGGATCTTGATCGACCACGGCGGGCCACGGTCGTCGCCCGATGGGTCGCGCATCCTCACGATGAATGGAGTTTCCTCACATGAGACGCTTCGACGGGCAACCCTTCCGAATCCTAGGTACGCTCTCGTGGACCGGGGTGCTCTTGCTCCTCGTTTCGATGGGTGGGCAGGCGAGTGGCGAGGACTGGCTTTCCTATGGGGGCAATCCCCAGCACACGGCCCTCTCGCCTGGGCCATCGCAACTTCCTCAGCAAATTCGCTGGTCGACCCCGGTCGACATGGCACCTCAGTATTCGGGGAGCGTCTTGTACGTCCACTATGGATCGCCGGTGATCTCGGAGTCGAACAACGTCTTCGTGCCGGTGAAGGTCGGGGCGACCGGCGGCTTCGAGGTCAAGGCCTTCCGAGCCAACACCGGGTCCGCGCTCTGGACTCTGCCGACCGACTACGTGCTTCCAGCCCACAACTGGACCCCTCCCATGGGGATCACGCTTTCAGTCGATAATAAGATGCTGGCGATCCCAGGCGCGGGGGGCACCGTCCTGGTGCGGACCGCCCCCAATTCGCCCCAGGGGATCGTGATTCGGGAGGCCTTTTTCGGGATCAAGAATTACGAGAGCAACCCGAGCGCCTTCAACGGGGCCATCCAGATTTGCACGCCCATCACGATGGACAGCAGGCACACCTTGTATTTTGGCTATCTCTCGAATGGCCAGGCGCTTCCGGGCTATCCGAACGGGATTCCCAGCGGGATCGCGCGGCTGCCCATCAAGGGGACCGGCTCGTTCGCCTCGGCCGAGTCGCTCTGTGGCGACACCAACATCCAGAAACCGGTCTATAATTGCGCGCCCGCCCTGACCCCGAACGGGGCGAACCTTTACATCGCCGTCAACCAGAGCAGCTATTCCCAGGGCTATCTTTGCCAGGTGAACGCCAAGACGCTGGCCCCCGTCTCGAGCGCTCTCCTCAAGGACCCACGCAATTCGGCATGGAAGGCCTCGCTCCCCGACGACGGAACCGCCTCTCCGACGATCGGACCCGACGGCGACGTTTATTACGGTGTCCTGGAAGCCAATTTTCCCTCGAACCACGCCCGCGGCTGGATGCTGCATTTTGATTCGACCCTGGCGACGGTCAAAACCCCAGGTGCCTTTGGCTGGGACGACTCGGCCTCGATCGTGCCGGCCAGGCTCGTCAAAAGTTATACAGGCACATCGTCATATCTGGTTTTGACAAAGTATAATAACTATTCCGATCCTGGAATCGGGGGTAATGGCGAAAACAAGGTGGCGATTCTTGATCCGAACGCGACCATGGCCGATCCGGTCACCGGGGCGACGGTGATGAACGAGGTCATCACGGTCGTCGGGGTGACGGCGAATCCGAGTCTTCCTGGGGTCGACGAGTGGTGCATCAACTCGGCGGCTGTCGACACCGCCAATGCCTGCGCGGTCGTCAACAGCGAGGATGGGCACGTCTATCGTTGGGATTTCGCGACCAACTCGCTATCGCCGGGGCTCAAGCTGGCCCCCCCCACCGGCGAGGCGTACACTTCGACCGCGATCGGCCCCGATGGTGCGGTCTACGCCATCAACAACGCGGTCCTGGCCTCTTGCGTGGCGACGGGTTCCTCGGGCGTGCATCGCCTGGGATCGGTCGACGCGGGCGAGACCTCGCCGCCGGCCGGGCGATTCCGGCTGGCCGCGGTTTATGGGCTCTTGGTCGTGCTGGGGGCCTTGGCCGCGGTTTCGCTCCAGCTTGGCAGCTCGCGGATCAGGCGGTCGCGGAGGTCTTGAGGGAGTTTCTTATCGAGATGGGGGGTGAGCCGATCGAGCCTGAGTG
>JAKBAP010000481.1:0-570 GCA_021808995.1 Planctomycetota bacterium
GGCGTGATGACCTACGGTGTCGGCTACAGCCCCGACGGAACCCTCCTCGCCGTGGCCGCCTCGGACGACAAGGTGTATTTGCTCAAGCCGTGATTCGTGATCGGTGGGCTCGCGGCTGACACACATTGGCATACTTGGATTCGCGAGATCGGACCCGGGGTAGAGGACGCGCCGGCGAAGCGGATTCGAGCGCTTGATCATGTGTCAGGTGCGTGAGCGTCCCCTTTTCCCGGAATCCACTCGCTGGCGCTTCGGGCTTGTAGGATCTCGCGCTTCGGGCTTGTACTACTGGAGCTCGGCGGCGGGGATGAACGCGCCTTGTGGGTCGAGGATTCCCACGGGTCCGTCGAACTTCCAGCGCCCGGCTTCCTCCACGAACTGATAGACTGGGCCGACGCGGTCGGTGGGACGGATCCAGACGTTTCCATGTTCGCGCCACACTTTGAAATTCTTGTTCAGATTTCGTGGGAATCCGATCATGCCCCCCTCGGGGGCGGGCTCGAGATCGTGCGTCTCGAGATAGCGGCGGGAGCACAAGAGGCTGGCCCGCCGGGTCAGCTCGTCGACCGG
>JAKBAP010000481.1:580-3981 GCA_021808995.1 Planctomycetota bacterium
GATTGGCGAGGGTGGTGAGCTCGGAGAGTGATCGAACGGCCTCGCGTTCTGGCCGCGTGGCGATGATCTCGAAGGCCAAGAGAGCGCTCGCGGCGGCGACCGCGGCGACGGTGGCCAGCCAGGGTCTCAGCCGCCGGAAGAGCGATCGGGACGCTCGCGGGATGGGCTCGACCGAGTCATTCGGATGGTTTGACATCAGGATTTGAGTTTCTTCTTGAGATCGACCTTGAGCCGATCGACGACCGAGTCGGCCGTGGCCTGGGCGAGGATTTCCTGGATGACGGTCTTGATTCCGCGTGGTCCCCACTGGCAGCCCTGGCGAAGATAGGTCTTGGCCCCGTGGCCGAGGACGTACGAGGTGGTGGCCGCGGTCCCGGCCTGGGCGAGGCTAAAGGCCGCGTAGCCCAGCGCGGTCAGTGGGGCGGCGAGCCCCCCGGAGAGGATCGTGACGCCGGCCAGCGACGATCGCATTCCGCTCGCGAGCAGTCGGGTGGCGATGCCGACGGCCCCCATCGCGCCCAGGGCGAGCATCATGTCGCGGACCAGGCTGGCGGCGGTGCGCTTGGTGAGCGGCAACCCATAAACCCGCCCCAGGGCGACGATCATGCCGACGTCCAGGACGAGCCCCCCGGCGACGTCGGCGATCGGGATCGGATTCAATCCCACGGCCGCGCCGGTGGCGACCGAAAAGTTCCAGATCATCTGATTGGCGGCCTCGTCGCGGATTCGGACCTTTCGCGCGACGATCTCGGAGTGCAGATCACCGGCGATCAGCAGCGTATTGAGCGCCACCAGCGCCTTCCCCTCGCGCTCGAGGACGTCGAGGATCCGCGCCTTGAGGGGCTCGATCACGGGGGCTGGCCGTTCCCAGGCGATCTCGGCGGTGCCGTCGTCGCGGATGATCTTGACCTGGTACGGATCGGGCCGGGCGGAGGTCATGACCACGTCGTCCGGTCGGATCAGGTGAGCGACCCGTTCGTCGATGATCTTGGCATGGATCGCGTCGCGATCGACGTCGGGATAGCGGTCGATCTGGTTGAAAACCAGGATGATTGGCTTTTGAACATCGCGAAGCGCGCTTAAGGCCTCGAGCTCCCGACGCTGAAGGTCGCCGGAGACGATGAAGAGGATGATATCCGCGCGGCGGGCGGCGTCGATGGCCAGGGTTTCGCGTCCTTCGCCGCCGACCTCGTCGATCCCTGGGGTGTCGACCAGGATCAGCTTCGCCCCGTCGAGCCCTGGTCGATCGTCGGGGCCCCGATGCCACTCTTCCTCGACCCGTGAGACGGTGGTTCCGTGGGTCGCCCCGACCTGGAAGACGTCGCGGCCCATCAGGGCGTTCAAGACCGACGACTTGCCCCGGCTCACCATGCCGAAGGCGGCGATCTCGATCGTATTGGCCTCGAGCTTCCTGAAGAGCCCCCTGAGCTGGGCGACCTCGCCGGCCAGAGCGCCCGATTCCTCGGGGCTCAGGTTGAGCCCGTCGAGAGTGGATTCCAGGCTTGACCGCGCCATCGCGACGGCGTCCTCGCGGGTGGCCTCTTGCTCGAGCGTGTTCAGGAGGCTCGTGAGCTCCTCGGCGGGCAGGGTCATGATCGTCGCCTCCTGGAGGTTTCCGGGGTTTTCGCGGCCATCGGCGGCGGCGCGGTTCGCCAGAGCCCCCTGACGTGGATGGCCTGCTCGCACCACCGAGCGCACTCGAGAAGCTCAAGATCGCGATCCCGCGCGCCGATCAGTTGCAGCGCCAGCGGCGGCCCGTCCGGGGCAAGCCCCACGGGAAACGACACGCAGGGGTTGCCGGTAAAGCTGAACGGCGAATTGAACGCGGGATCGCCGGTCGTCGAGGGATCGGGGGCCGGTCCGGTGGTCGCGGGCGTGATCAGGGCGTCGTAGCGACCGAGCGAGAGCGCCTGGTGCACGATCCCCGCGGCGGTCTCGATCGTGTCGCGAGAGCGGCGGTATTCGTCGTTGGCGATCGATTGCCCCTCAAGGATGAGCGAGCGGATTCGGGGGGGATAATCGTCGGGATACTGAGCGAGCCAGTCGGAATGAAGCTCCGCCGCCTCGTGGGCCATCACGCGGCGGTGATCGAGCATGACGGCGTCGAAATCGAGGGGGCCTTCGTGGTCGATGACCGTCGCCCCGGCCTCGGACAGGGCGGCGAGCGCGTGGTTGATGGCCGGGCGGGCGTTGGGATCGAGCCGGCGATCGAAGTAGCCCCCGAGCCGGCCGATCCGCGGGGGCCGGTTGGCGAGGGAATTCGCGAGCGGAAGGCCCGACGGCTCGATCGCGTGAAAGATCGCCGCGAGGTCGACGACGGAACGCGCGATCGGCCCGACGTGGTCGAGGCTCCTGGCGAGCGGGAACACGCCGCGGGTCGAGATCGCGCCCCGCGTGGGCTTGAGACCGGCGACGCCACAGAACGAGGCGGGGCGGATGATCGAGCCGCCGGTCTGGCTGCCGATCGCGCCGGCGCACATTCCGGCGGCGACCGCCGCGGCCGAGCCCGACGACGAACCCCCTGGCGTCCGTTCGAGATTCCACGGATTGCGGGTTCGCGGAGGGTCGACCCAGGCATAGGGGGTGGTGACGGTCTTACCCATGATGACCGCGCCGGCCTGCCGTAGGCGGACGACCACGTCGGCGTCGCTCCCCGCCAGGCGCGCGGCCCATCGCGCGGATCCGCACCCCGTGGGAAGGCCCGCGACGTCGATGATGTCCTTGATCGCGATCGGAATGCCGTGCAGCGGCCCATGGTCCTCGCCCGTGGCCAGCGAGTCGTCCAGCCGAACGGCCTGTTCCCGAGCGCCCGCGCGATCCACGACCACCCAGGCACGGATCTCGCCATCAAGATGGTCGATCCGGGCGAGGTAATCGTCAAGGATCGCCAGGCAAGTCGTTTCCCCGGATCGCAGAGCGAGACCAAGCTCGGCGATCGAGGCGAATGGACCAAGAGACGGACGGGACGTGGGGTTCATTTG
The DNA here is from genome assembly GCA_021808995.1 of Planctomycetota bacterium. GTDB lineage: Bacteria > Planctomycetota > Planctomycetia > Isosphaerales > Isosphaeraceae > JAKBAP01. The sequence continues at coordinate 3,562 of JAKBAP010000481.1, forward strand.
GGTCTTTCGCGATGCGCGCCGATGAGCCGATCCGAGGCGTGTCGGAGGGCCTGCTTGGCGAATTCCTGGAGGAAATCGACGCGGCTGGTGAGGTCGAACTGGCGGATGAGCTCGGCCTGCATCCCGCCATCGCCCCAGGTCTGGCCACGGCGGAAATAGGTGGTGAAGGCCGCGCCCGAGACGTGGGTGAGATAGGCGAGCGAGACCGCCTGGACCGCCCCGCCGGCCGCGTAGCCGACCAGGGACGACTTGAAGACGCCCGCGACCAGCGAGGTCGTGGCCTCGAGCAAGCCCAGCTTGAGCAAGATCTGGATCATCTGGCCGCCCACCATCCGGACGTGGGCCTGGGAAAGCGGGACATCGTAGACGGCGGCGAGCTCGCTGATCATCTGCAACTGGACCGCCCCGCCGGCGACCAGC
>JAKBAP010000044.1 GCA_021808995.1 Planctomycetota bacterium
GGAAAATCGCGTACCCGGGCGAACCAGGCCAGAAGTCCCCGTGCCAGGGGTGCAGGAACGCTTCTGTAGTTTCGTCTCACGCAACCATGCGTGTTTTTGGTCTTGCGTAGGGGTGTCCCGGTCGAGAGGCGAGGTGGTTCGCGAGCACATCCTCGTCGCCCAGCCAGGCTGAACGGAGGTGGAGGATGGCCTCGGCGTGGCCGTCGTTGTTCCAGAATTTCTCGCTCCCCTTGACTCGTTGGTTTACCATCTTCACCCACGATTCCATCGGGCTGCTCGTGATCGGCAGTCCGTCGCGACGGTACTCCGGGTAGTTCATTCGCTCGCGATTATTGTCCATGTAGCCGTGTTCGCGGTCGAGGACGCACCAGGGGTGGTCGGGGTCGGTCTTGGGGTCGGCGGGAGGAGTCAGGAGGTCGCGTTCGGCGGCGATTTCTTGGATCACTTCAGACGTGCGGCCTTGCCAACAGAGCGTGGTCCAGCGTTCGCCGGATTGGTGGATCGCTCGGGCGGCGGCGTGTAGGTGCTCCGAGGCATGCACAAAGTCCAGGATCGGCGTGAACGACGAGAAATGGCGGCGATGGATGGTCCAGTTGTAGGCCAACCCGTCGCCGACAAACGCGCCGTGCTTGGCCGAATGGAAGCCTCGATCCTCGGCTTGCCCGGCAACCTGAAAGCCAAAATCGTCGCTGTCCTTGAGGCTGGCCAGGCCGGTCCGAAACAGGGTCTTGGGGGCATGCTCCGGCGCGTCGCTCGGCGGACAATCCGTTGTGGTCGCCGGGGTTCCCAGGGGGTGTCGAAAACACTCTGGAAGATCGGGACGAGGATCGAGCGCCGACGGCTCATGGGTCATTCGCAGGAGGATGGCGGTCTTGGTCTCACGCCAGGCGGCGTCATGGACCCCGGGGCCAGAACCGGGTTTGCGAGTCTGGATTCGGCCGCCGTCGATCATCACCACGGCCAGGGGAATCGGTGGCTCGGCCTGCTTGTGAGGCGTGTTCAATCGCCGAGCCCGGAAGGCCTCGGTTTTCTTACTCTGCTCCTGGATGAGTTCGTCGCCGACCTCTCGGGCGAGGTTCTGAAGATGCCTGGGGGAGATGATCAGATCGGTGTTGATTTGAAGGAGCTTCGCGGCGTCCTGAAACGATCGGGCAGCAACCGCCGTTGAGACCGCCTTGGTCAGTGTCGCCGGACTGTACTGGCGATGATTCAGGCGTTGCCGAACTCTGTTGGGGGAAAAAGACTCGCCGGCAGTGCGAGCAAGTGCAAGAGGTTTCGGCAAGCGAAATCGGCCCGTCCTGAGTGATCAACTCGCGTATATCGATGGTGCCTCGACAGGGTCGTCGACAGTCGGGACAAGTATGAGGGTCGCCGGCGTTTTCCGCCTGCCTGGCGGCGGCTTCCTCGATCAGTCGCCGAGCCACCTGCCGTCCGACCTCATGCGACCTCCGTTCGATCGTCGCGAAGTCGAGATCGTTGACCTGGTCGTCGGGGCCAAAGACCTCGCGGGAAACCTCGTGGAGGATCTGCTCGAGGCGACGATCAGAAACCGAATCTTCCGAGGAGCGAAACATGGTAAGTCATCCGTGACCGAGTCAAGTTACCCAAACCGACCCGGATTCTACCAAAAACTCCCAGCTTCTGGGATTGACCTTTGAAGAAATCCCTCGACAGGGACAAGAGCGTTCCTGCACCCCCGTGCCAGGGCCACTCGTGGGTTGCCCTTGTCAGGTTTGGCTCGGGCGGGTCTAATAATCCAGGAAAGGCCCTGAATCAACCCACCCTGGTGATCAATCGCCCTCGGACCTTTCGATCCTGTCTGTTCGTCAGTCAGCTCGATCGAACACGACGCGCGACATCATGCACGGGTCAGTAACGGAGCTTTTCCGATGCATGAGCGCATTGCCTACCAAGGCATGACCTTCGACGACGTGATTCTCGAGCCTGGCTACTCCGAGATCTTGCCCCACGAGGCTGATACCCGATCACGGGCGACCAGCCAGATCACCCTCAATATCCCGATCATCTCCTCCCCCATGGACACCGTCACCGAGGCCGAGCTGGCGATCGCGCTGGCGCAGGAGGGGGGCCTAGGGGTGATCCACAAAAACATGTCGGTCGAGGAGCAGACCCGAGAGGTCGACAAGGTCAAACGATCCGAGAATGGCATCATCGTCGACCCGATCACCCTTCCCCCCGATGCGACCGTCGGCGAGGCACGCAAGATCATGCGTGGGCACAATATCTCGGGCGTACCCATCACCGTGGGGGGGAAACTACGGGGAATTCTGACCCGCCGCGACCTGCGGTTCCTGGAATCCAACGACCTCCGCATCGAGGAGGTCATGACCCGTGAGAATCTGGTGACGGCACCGGCGGATACGAGCCTTGAGGAAGCTGATCGGATTTTGACGAAGAATAAGGTCGAGAAACTTCTCCTGGTTGACGATGAATACCGACTGAAAGGGCTCATCACGATCAAGGACATCGATAAGCTCTACCGTTATCCCCATGCGTGCAAGGACGCGCGGGGGCGATTACGAGTGGGCGCGGCTGTCGGGGTCCAGGATTACGAGCGGATCGCGTCATTGTTAGAGGCGGGCGTGGACATTTTGGTGGTCGACTCCGCGCACGGACACAGTAAGAACGTGGTCGAGACGGTTCGGCGGATCAAGCGGAGCTTTGAGATTCAGGTCGTGGCGGGCAACGTGGCGACGGGAGAAGGTGCCCGAGCCTTGGTCGACGCCGGGGCCGACGCGGTGAAGGTGGGGATCGGGCCAGGCTCGATTTGCACCACCCGGGTGGTTTCCGGCGTGGGGGTGCCGCAGATCACGGCGATCCATCAGTCCGCCAAGGCCGTCGCCGGCAGGATTCCGATCATCGCCGACGGAGGGATTCGCTACTCTGGCGACATTACCAAGGCCCTAGCGGCCGGCGCGAGCTCGGTCATGATCGGCGGCTTGTTCGCCGGCCTGGCTGAAAGTCCTGGCGACACAATCATTTACCGCGGGCGGAGTTTCAAGTCTTATCGCGGCATGGGCTCACTGGGGGCGATGGCCAAGGGGTCTCACGAACGGTATCGGCAGGAACCCGTCAGTCGATCGGGAGAATCCAAGGAGGGGAAGACGGGGATGACTCAAAAGCTTGTCCCCGAGGGTGTCGAGGGTCGAGTCCCCTACAAGGGGCCCCTGGCCGAATACGTGTTTCAGCTCGTCGGCGGCCTGCGGGCCGGGATGGGCTATTGCGGCACGCGAACCATCGATGACCTGCGGACCAAGGCGCGATTCATTCAGGTCACCGCGGCGTCGGTCCAGGAAGGCCATCCCCACGACATCGCGATCACCCAGGAAGCCCCGAATTACTCGAGTTTCAGCGGAGAAAGCGACTCCGGTCGAGGCTCGGTCTAGGTTTCGGCAAGGCGGCGAGACGCGATCATGAAAACGATGCTCAAACTCGATTCCCCGGATTCCGTCAAACCAGGGGCGGGAAGTTGATCCCTCTTGTCGTCTGTTTTGTCATGGAGTAATGTGCCCGAGGAAACCCGAGCGCATATCGAAACACATCGGATTTCAGCCCCCGGGCGGCTCGTCGGCCGTCTCATCTCGGGGACGTCCCCACGGATGAGGGATCACCAGACAAGCGATTCGTGCTTGTCGATGTGAAGACAGGGCCTAGAAAGCAAGGAGGCGTGGCTTGCGTCGCAAAACCTCGGCATGGACCACGGCGATCGTCGGGAGCCTGCTCACGGCCTCGATGGCGTCGGCACAGCAATCGACCGCTCCGACCAACCGGTCGCGGAACCGAACCACGGCTCAGGATGAGAACGATCCCGCGTCGACCTATGGTGCCTCGGTCAACCGGGGTGCCCGTTACCTGCTACGCAACGGGCTCGACTATCTTTCGTATCAGCAATACGAACGAGCTCTCAAGTTTCTCCGCGACGCGGAGTCCAAGCAAAAAGAGCTGAACAGCGCGGAGAAACTCTCGCTCAAGCAAGGAATCGAGCGCGCCCAGCGTGGTCTTCGCGAGGCGGTCGACGCGGAAAAACCCTACGCCCTGAGCGAGCGATCCCAACGCAAGAGCGGCTTCCGGGCCGCCAAGCCCGAGACGGCGCTGGCCGCCCGAGATCAAGCGGGCTCGCCAGGCACGAAGGCAACACGAGCCACGAAACACATCCCCCCTCCCCTCAAGGACGATGACGAGGGAGAGCCAATCCGCCTCGCGAGCAACGAGACCATCGCCGACGACCCGGCCCCCAACACCACACCGGAATCGACCGAGGCCGAAACACCGCGTGGCACGTCGCGCTCGATGGCGGCCATGCGGCCGCGGTCATTGCCCGAGATTCCCCAGCTCCCCTCGGTCGATTCGCCACCGCCACTCGACTCCGAGGTCGCGACCTCGAAAAGTACGAGCCGGACGCGAGAGGACCAACTGGCCCTGGCCCGCGTGGAGGCCAGTGAACCCCCCGCCCCTTTCGACCCTCCCAAGATGACCAGCCCGGTCGCCGCTCAGGCACCACCGGCGACGGCTCTCTCCCCAGGGCTCACGCCTACGTCCATCTCGGGACCAGCCCCCACCTCGGTGGGCATGAAACAACCGACCTCGGCCGGACCCGCGGTGATCGAGCTGGAGACCATCGCTCCCAAGGCCGTGGCGAATCCACCGGCCGCCCCCGAATCGACGCCGCCGACCGTCCAGGAAGCAACGCCGACCCCGCTCGCGGTCGACCCTCCACCGTCGATCGCGCCGACCGAGCCATCACCCGTCACGCCGGCGCAAACCGCGCCGGCACCGACACAAACCACGGCCAGCCCAGCACCTGAGCCCGATCAAGCCCCCTCCCTGGCACCCGCGCCCACCCCATTAACCAACGAGCCGACGGCCGGTGCCGCGATCGAGCTGCCGACACTCCCCGCGGCAACCCAACCCGAGCCGGCCGCCACCCAGGCCCCCGCTCCCGAGCCGGCCGCGAGCCAGCCAACGATGGATCTACCCCCCCTGCCCGACGCGACCAGGCCCGCGGAACCCGCCCCGGCGACGACACGACCAAGCCAGCCGCGGGTCGCGCCGGCCACGAACGAGCCACCGGCCTCGAACGATCTTCCGTTGCTGCCGCAAGACTTAAGCTCGGCGGCGGCGAGCCCCTCGCCAAGCCCAGCCGCCGAGGTTCCTTCGACGGCCCCATCGCAGGCAACCACCCCGGCCCCCTCGGCACCGGCGGCCAACGAGGCGCTGCCTCAGCTCCCGGAAACCCCGGTCCAGTCGAGCACGCCGGTCGCGATTGCCATGAGCGCCCCCGTCGCCGACCAAGCCGCCCCCGCGATCCAGCCCGAGCCGGCTCAGACCACGCTGCCAGCCCTTCCGGAGGCGGCCACGCAACCTCCCACCGCCGTGACGAATCCAGAACCTCCGGCGGAATCCGCCGCGCCCCGGCGTGCGACACCCCCGCGCATGGCGGGGGGAGCCAGCGAGCTCGACTCGCTGCTTCCCAGGCGGCCCGCGCCGCCGTCGACCCTCAGGCCCGAGCTCCAGCGCGAGGTCGAGCGAATCGCTCGCAAACAGGATGAGATCCTCCAGCGGCAAGCGCCCGCCCAGGATCGACCCCCCGTTGACTCCGCCGATTCGGCCGAGGGGGATCTCCGCATCCAATCACAAATCGACATCAGCCGAGCACCCAGCCCGGCCGAGGCCCGGCCGATCAAGGCCATCCCCGTCCCCGAGGACTGGGTCCCCCTCTCACCCCGAACCTGGTCGCCACAAAGCAAATACTGGGCCGCCGCCGCGACCTGCCACTTGCCGCTCTATTTCCAGGACCCCGTCCTGGAACGCTATGGGCACAGTGTCGAGCAGCTCGTCGGTCCCTGGGGCAGATACCTCACCTACCCCGTCGACGACCCAACCCAGTCGACCCAGCGAAACCAGATCATCCAGCCGTTTTTCTCGATCGGGCTCTTCGCCATGCAGATCATCGCCGGTCCCTACAACCTGGTCATGGACCCCCCATGGGAAGCCCAGTACGACCTGGGCTATTACCGACCCGGCGACGACGTCCCGACCGATCTCTACTGGCTGCCGCTCCACGGCTACGGCCCGCCTCTCCGCGGAAACCGCTATTGATCACGACCCGATTCCTCATCGAATCGCGAGCGGCCCCGGAGCCCAGGCCCCGGGGCCGTTTCACGCGCCCATCACCAAAAAACACGCGACGCTCGCTTACTTTTTCACCCCTTCAAAGCTGATCGCCACGTAGACGTCGTCGCCGATCGCGTCGGTCATCTTCCCCATGCCGAAATCCGACCGCTTGACCGTGAACATCGCGGAATAACCCGTCCGCTGAACACCCTTGGGAAATTCGGCCGTCCGTCCCCCCTCCAACGTGAAGGTGACCGGCTTGACGACCCCGTGAAACGACAAATCGCCCGTGACCTCGAATCCCTTCGCCGCCGCCTTCACGCTCGTACTCTTGAACGAGACGACCGGGAACTGCTTGACATTGAAAAAGTCCGGGCTCTTCAAGTGCTCGTCACGCTTGCTGTTGGCCGTGTCGACACTCTCGGGCTTGATCTCAAAGGCAAACGACGACTTGGCCGGGTCGCTCGACTCGATCGTGAACGTACCCGAATACGTATTAAACCGCCCATGCACCCAGCTCAGCCCCATGTGCGAGATCTGGAACGTGACACTCGAGTGCGCGGGATCGACGTTGTACTCTTCCGCGGCCAGGAACGGGACGGCCACCATGAGGACGGCGACACCGGCCAGAACCTTCAAATTGCGACCAACCATGAAATGACTCCTTGCGTGTGAAACGTGGGTCGTCCTGGATCAACGATGGAACTAGCGAGCCGGCTTGACGGCGACCTTGCCGCCGGGGGTCGGCCTGGGCTCTTCCGAGCCTGGTTTCTGGTCGCGGGGCTGGCGGAATTCCGGAGCGTCGAACATGCCAGGACCAGCGGCCTTGGGATTGCGCGGCAACATTTCCGGGAGCATGGCCACGTTATAGGCCCACGCGGCCAACACCTTGGCCCCCTGGTTAATCTCGTCGGCATAGACCTTGTCGAATGTGTCGCTCTCGGTGTGGTGGGTCTTGCGATACTCAGCGCCATCCTGGACGACCGCGAAAGCCGGCACGCCATGGGGCAGAAACGAGAGATGATCGGTGCCGTACATGCTTCGCATGCTCATTTCCTCAAGGTTTGTCGCGTCCTTGAAGGGTTCGACGATCGAGTCGGCGATCTCGCGGAGGTCATAGCGCCCCTGGAGGCCGATGCTCTTGACGCGCCCGGTCCCCATGTCGTGGATCAGCACGCCGGAGACCTTGGGCATTTCGGCCTCGTGGGCCTTGGCATAGGCGCGTGAACCGTGCAGGCCCTCTTCCTCGCCCGAGAACATCACGAATCGAATGGTGCGGCGGGGTTTCACGCCGACGGCCTTCAAGGCCCGTGCCGCCTCGAGCACGGCCATGATGCCGGTGCCATTGTCGGTCGCGCCCGTGCCCAGGTCCCAGCTATCGATGTGGCCGCCGATGATCACGACCTCGTCGGCCTTGTCGCTTCCCTTGAGCTCCGCGACCGTGTTGTACACCTCGACAGGGCCCATGCTGAAGCTGTTCTTGAGGTCCACCTCGATCTCGACCGGACCACGCTTGAGCAACCGCCAGATAAGCCCGTACGATTCGGTGGTCAAAAACACATCGGGGAATTCCGCCTGGGTGAAATTGTTGGACGCGCCGGTCATGTTGACCAGGCCGTGCTCCTTATTGGAATCGATGAGCTGGCCGGCAATCCCCTCGGCCACCAGAAACTTGCGCAATTCGCCGCGAAACGCCCGCTGTTGCTGAAAGTTCCGCATTCGCCTCCGCATTTCACCTTCCAGATTGGTGGCGGGCGACTTGGGCGAGGGTTGGGTGGAGACCTCGGCGAGCATCACCCAAGCGCCCCGGAGCTTTCCCTTGTGTGGGGCAAGCTGTTCGGCCGATTCGGCCTTGATGTAAACGACCGGCCCACGCCTGGGGCCCATGGTCGAGGGGCTCCAGCCCGCCGATTCGAGCAACAGCCGCTGCTCGACCGGGACCAGCACCCGACCCTTGGCCTCGCCCCGGGTCCAGGATTTCTCGATCGTCCAGGGCTCGAGGTGGGCGTTCGTGAGGCCGTATTGCTCGAACTTGCTCTTGGTCCACTGGTTGGCCTTCACGAGATTGGGCGAGCCAGTGAGCCGGGGCCCGATCATGTCGCAGAGATATTCAAGGTTGGCCATCAGCTCCGACCGTTTGTCGATCTCTTCCAGGATGGCCTGGGTGACGGCTTTGGTCTCGCCGCTGGACTCGGCCGGCGCGGCGGCGGCTGAAACGACCGGCTTGGCCGGCGTCTTGATTTCGACAGGCGCGTTCTGGGCCACGGCCGCCGAGGACGCAAGCGCTGACAGCGCGAGGATGACGCGAGAGAATCTCATGACGAAACAAGGCTCCCCATGGGTGCGAAGAAAACGAAAGGATAACGCCGGCCCTCGCGGCCTGGGAGAAAAGCCACGCGGCGAGCAACGGTTTTTCCATGCGATGAGTATGACTCGCCCGCGCCCGCGCGTCCACTCGGCCAGGCCGCCGCGAGCGATTTCGGCGACGATCCTGGGCCGAGACATGACTCGATGTCGCTATCAATACTGGTCTGCGCTCAAAAGCTCACCGTCGCCGCGGCTCGCCAGCGACAACATGACGCGAGGGTTGATGGTTTGCTTGATGAATCGCGCCGAGCCGTCGCCGAAGAGGAACTGGCTGCCGCCGGGATGCTGGCTGAAAAAGCCGTCAGGCCCCGACTCCGGGGAATTCGGCGGCAAGGGCCAGCCCAAAACCAGCATGGCCGTCGGCGCGCATCGCGAGTTCGGCCAACCCGGATTCGTGCAATAAGTTCCAATGGGCAGAAAAAGAGCGCCGATCCAGGTCGCGTCGGCGAGATTGCGCGATCGTTCACCGACGAACAGCGTCGTGCTCACGCCGTCGGTGATCATTTCTACCGTCGTCTTACTATTATGATAAAAGACTCCGTCGGCGTCGTCCCCAAGATCCGCCTTCACAAACCACCCCGGAGACGCGACATACTGGCTCGCCGCCACGTCATCGGGTGGAGGGTCGAACGCGACGTGGGCGACGTCAAAATGAAGGGGGCCGGAGCCGGTCGAGCTCGGGCAGAGAAAAACGGACAATGAGGTCTGGCGGGCCGTCATGTTCATCGGATAAATCGCGCTGGCCTGCATATTGATGGCATTGAATAACGGCGACTCGTCGAGGCCGGGCAGAAGCGAGACGGCCCACCCCATGCCGGGAGTCCAGGTGTCCCCTCCTGATTCACGCAAGGACGTCGAGTAACCGGGCGGGAAATGACTATCCGCGGCGTAATGCGTGCTCAAGGCCACGCCGATCTGCTTGAAATTGTTCAAGCATTGCGTTCGCCGCGCCGTCTCCCGTGATGACTGAACGGCCGGAATGATCAGAGCGACCAAAATCGCGATGATCCCGATGACGACGAGCAACTCGATCAGAGTGAACGCCTCATTCGTGGACCCATTGTCTTTCGGCTTCACTTATTCGTCCTCCGTCTAGACCGATCATGCCACAAACCGCTGAACGCGGATCAGTTCCGGTGTGATTGGGCCAACCCAAGCTGGGACATCCCTGAGAGGAGAGATTTGATTGGGATCGAAGCCTCTCTCGACGCATGACACGGCGTCGACGGATGATAATTCACGCCCCATAACGGCCGTGAACGAGTCGTCGTGAGCATCGTCGGCAAACAGGATATTAATACAGTATTGAGGCTTAATGGTACAAACAAGGTCCACGATTAGATCCCCAAACGTCCCTCCAAGGTGCTCTGGCCGCAGGGTGGAGTGCTCGCACTCGGCGAGCAGACCAAGTAGGTTTGTCGATGCTAGGAGAGGCATGCCCGACGCGCTTGATAATGGCATGCTAATGACGACGTCCGCGGAGTGAACCGACTGAGGGATCTCAAAGCGGAGTCTGCCCTCGAGGCGGGTAGAAGCATGGACCGACCGACGTTTTTCATTGTCCACTCCGGGGCCTTCCACGACGAATTGGGAAAAACCTGACTGGTATTTCAACGAATCCGTGGAAAGCACCACTCTGCGAGCACCTAGCGTAGACAGTGCATCGGCCACCGAAGCGAGAATCCGTAAATATGACAAGAGAACGTCCGGCTCGTGACGGGAAAGGAACGAGGATTGGATACAAACAATCTTTCCGCCAAGCGAAGATAGCCTACCCTGAGCCACGATGAGACGACCAATATCAACACCCGGATCTTCTTTTCTCGTCTTAACATTCAGGAGTTGTACTTTCGCTAGTCCCACATCGGGGAGCTCTTCCGAGGAATCGAGGGATCTCCCTAGCGGAGCACAGCCGGGAATGGCGGAGCCGACCACCCACGCCGCCCCAATGACACCCAACGTGATGAGCCGACGCCGCGTGAGATTGAGTGTGTCCTCGTCTACAAGGCGGTCCATGGATGTTAGACCCCGAATGTCCAGATTCGAGTAAGCGGTCGAGCATGAAAGAGAGGCAACGTGATTCGACGCATGCACTACGTACCCCGAAACCGCCGGTAGCCAAAGTGAGCCGTAGCCGTCGTCATCACGATGAGCAGAATCCCCAGTACGATGGTCGTTGAGCGAAAAGGCTCGATCGGACTCCATGAATTCGACTTGAACGCCTCATCCTTACCCGATTTGATACTTGTCTCCAGGGACAAGACCCCGGAGCCCGATCGCTGATACCGAGAGTTAAGGATTTGGTCATCGACGATCGAGCCGCTCGGCATCTGAATGTGCAGTTCGTCGTCCTTGACTCCGCCGATGGAAACGTCGTCAACGACAACCTTCAATGTACAGGTCGGCATGGCCAGATTCCACTTCGGAACGGAGGGATCCTTGGAATATCGGTGTTGTAACTGGACCATTGGAAACCACACATGGGGTCGTATCTCCTTGAGCTTGGTGTTGCGAACTGATTCTATCAGTCTCTTCGACTTATCTCGTATTTCCCTGAGGCACACTGTGAAACCGTGGTCGTGGGCCACGGAAATCGTGTCGAGATCGTCGTCACGCCTGTAGACTTCGCAACGGACGCCATCGACGTCGACTGTTTCCTTCCAAGCGTAGCGGCCCTGATTGAGAGCGCTGGGAAGCCAGTAGTCCGTCTTCAATCCCTCTCCAAGAACGTAATGTTGGTCGGCCTCCTCCATGAACAAAAAGTGAAGCGGGAAGAGGTGAACGGCGGACCAAGCCTGCCGATAAGGTGTGATGAAAACCATTTGATTGTCGCGTCCCGCCGAGATCTCGGAGATAAAGTCGTGCTCTCCCTCCCGCGAGTTTATGAGATGCGTCTTGGCGTTTCGCCCCTCATACATGTTGTAGATTTTGGGCCATCGTATAACGATCCGTCCTCGACCTCCCTCCCACCCAAATCCCCCGAGCCTTCGATCCTGGGCCACGATAAGATGGTAGGAGATTTTCACTCCGCCTGGGATTTCCAAGAACTGTTTGTGCGCGGCGGATATCTTCAGCGACAGTTCAGAACCGGTGAGAACCTCTCCTTGACCGCGTGAAGACGCCGCGGCAATATGTAAAATGCACAAGAACAGCAGGGCCGCGGATCGCATGACGAGAGAACATCCAACGAACCGAGATCGCGGATTCATGGTGGCCACGGTCCCCTACCTTAGAGAAAAAGCTTGTAGGCGGACGAAGGAATAACTCCCGCGTAATGGCAAAGCGCGTTTCCCACATGAGTCAGGAGGTGATAATATTCCTGCACCGCGCCGTCCGCCATGGCGGGCGTGTGCTCCGTCATGAACTTCAATGCCTTCATCAAGCAATCTTTCCTGGGGCGCACCTCTTCCGGGGCAAACGCAATCCATTCCATGTGGTGTCCCATCAAGGTTAAACCCACCAGGGTTCTTGCCTCGTCGGTGTCCGGTATGTAGTCGTCGGGAACCCCTGGCGTCCAGCGGGACGGCCACGTTCCATTAGACGCTTGCCCTTGCTCCAGAGTGCGAGAAACGACCTGTAAATACTTGATCGCGGACGCCCTGGGTGCCCTGCCGAGGATATCATGACGTTCATCAAGCCGTAGAAGGATAGCTATTGCATATGGGACATGTGTCCCTAGGCATGAGCCTTCCCCTCCCCCGCGCTTGACCAATTTTTCAACGACCTGACCAAACGAATAGTTTTCGCCGAAACGGTTCGTCCACCCGGAGGAGGGTGCCAGATACCGTGCGAGGGCCTCGATTGTCCACTCCATCTCCTGACCGGGGTCAAACGTCGCGACCGCGGCATCAACCATTCGACCGACAGTGGACTCACCATTGACCGTGCGAATGAAAACGTCCCTGGCGATCCCAAGCTCGGCACAAACCGTCAAGAGTGTGTCCGTGTGACCAAGGTCACCCTCCATGCGTAGGGAGTATGATTTGGCCTCGACGGCGACGCCCATGTCAGTTGATGTGAGAAGAGGCTCCACGGTTCTTAAAATTTTGGAGAAATGTCGATGGTCCAGGAGAAGACCGAATAGTTCGCGCCCCGTATAGACGCGGGCTGGGTACGGCATTCGATACCGATCCGAGTCGAATACTGCGTCTGGCCCCCACAATCTCAAGGCGTGAATCGCCCGAGACAGCTTAAATATCTCCCAGCAGGGAAAGAGGCGAATGAGGACGGACTTGAGCTCCGTCAGAGACACGAACCCGCCGATCCCCTCGACAGGTTCTACCTGCGCCGGCACGGATCGTATTTTAAGGGTGTACATGACTAATACCCATTCACGCGGCCGAGGACTTAACGTGGCGGCCGACCAACCCACATCACAGCGACCGCGACGATGTTCAGCAAACACCCTACGATCATCGCTTTTTCCATTACGGTGTAACCCATGACCCCCTCGTGAGATCGAACATATCCCGATCGCATTAAGACAAAACCTGAAAAAGACCGGTTGAATTGGAAACTCGGGATTTTGTCCAAGTGGCCAGTAGTTCCGTCAATCAAGGTGATGCTAGAGTCCGTTTGGCCACACACAACAACGAAATGACCATCTACCGCGCCCTTCGAGGCCGATCCCAAAAGGGCGATGAAAGGCGATTTGATCCCCTTCATTTCACCGGGCGTTATCTTGACCACTTCGGTTGCGATCCCATACCGACTTCCGACCTTCTGAAGTTCCAAAAGGTTGGCACCTTTGAAGGTGGTAGGAATGCTCTTTTTGACTTCAGAGTACTCCAGGGAGACGTCACAAATGCTGAGGAAAGCATACATGCAATTGACCCCGCAGTAAGGAGCCGTCTGCCAGACGTCTTCCGCGCTGACGGAATGCACAACTTCGGGCACATGCACACCTCCGCTCTTAACGACATCCCGGAGCGATTTTCTGATGACGATATCTTGATCCTCGGCATGGCGAGGCTTGTCGCCGCCCACTTGAGAGATCACGATCGAAGCCGCGACAGCGCAAATCGTAATCATTTCGAACTCCTCGCGCCGGTAGTCAGAATCCCTGAAGGCAGGTCAGGAAGTCGTTGAACTCGATTCCCTGATGGCCATCGCCTGGAACTCTTACCGTTCACGGGTAGGCAATGCTGACACAAGTCAACGAGTCACTATGAACCGTGCTCCGGACTCGACTCCAATCGCTTAGACCAAATTAGACGCCAAGGATCACGCTTCGAAGCCTGAGTTGCAACCTGACCTTTGGGCCCCCACAACCCCGTTTCGTCGGCGGACACGCGTGTGGCTTACAGATCCCGGACCAGATGATTTCAGCCCAGAAGACAGCGCGTCGCCTTGGCTGGACATGACACCGTTTCTTACGCATCCCCATCACTGCCTCAATAAGGGAGTCCGCCACAACTGAGCCACACGGGATATTGGCAATTGTTGTACCCGTTGGTGCAGAGCTGCCAAACGATTTGCCCGTGACCCATGCAGCCAACCGGTTGCGGAGTAGTCGTCCCGCAACCCGCGCAATAGTTGTACATGTTTCCGACCGGTGCCGAGACACACGAAGGTGACGAGCTGCCACCATAAAGATCTTTTGAGATGTTAGGGCCGACCTTTTCGGGCAGGGCGCTGACGCGGAGCAAGTGCTCCGAACTCACAGTGAAAGCGAACAACCCCATGAGCAAACAGAATTCCGTCCGTCCGCTTCGCTTCGCTTCGCTTCGCATTGCTTCGCATTGGAAACCTCTATCTGTGGTGATCTGGGTCTGAAACCGAGAACTTGCCTCTGTTCGTGAACCGACTGATGCTTCCTAAATATTTGAATTAATTATAGGTCCTAACGGCCTCGTCGTCAAGAGACATTTTTTACTTTCAGGACGGATTCCAAGCTGGCCGTTCGGACTGAGTTCAGCGCGGTTATCTCCCCCGAACACGAGAAGTCCGCCCTGGGATCACGACTCGGGAATCCGTCATGAGCCGATCAAATAAGAAAGAGATCCCTATCATCTCGTGGTTGGGACGATGTTCGCGTCCGCTCAAAATGAGGAGCAATCGAGCCATGTTCGCGATTCCGCCGTCCGTGATTCTCGCGTCGTCGTTGGGCGGCGGAGCCGATGATCATCCCCACCTGGACAGGGAGGGCCTGCCGCTGCCGGCGGGGGCGATCGCTCGGCTGTGGTCGGCGTGATTCTCGCGCGCGGATCAAACGAGGGCGCTGTTTTTCTGGGCTTCGGGACGCGAACTCGTCGGCACGGATGGGGACGAAATCGTTTTCTGGGACTCAAAAATCCGGTCGACGCATTCGAACCCTCCGGGGTCCAACGCTCCTGGCGACCGGCTGTGGCGACGGCTCGATCTGGATCTGGGACGAAGCCACCGGCCGCGAACCGGTGAAATTCGATCACGGATCGAAAGTCAACACCCTGGCCTTCGCCCCCGACGGCCAATCCATCGCCTCCGGCGGCGAGGATGGTATGATCCTGATCTGGCGACTGACCAAACCCTGAGCTCGCAGGGGATCGAGGACCCACGCTTACCCGCGTCTAGCGTTGGGCGATAAACAAGACTGAACTTAGCTAAGTTCAGGAGAATCCCCATGGAAATCGCCAACATCCACGACGCGAAATCGAGGCTCTCGAAACTGGTCGAAAGCGCCCTGGCGGGCGAGGAAGTGATCCTCGCCAAGGCTGGCAAGCCGGTGGTCCGACTGGTGCCCATTCATGCGGAGAGCGCGCCTCGCGTGGGGGGGCAATGGAAAGGGAAAGTGCGGATCGCGGACGACTTTGACGTGCTTCCCGACGAGATCGCCGCCGCGTTCGGCATCGAGCCCTCATGACGCTGTTGCTCGATACGCACGTCTTGCTCTGGTGGCTCGACGAGCCCCGGATTCTGTCAAAGGAAGCGCGAAACGCGATCGGCGATGGCAAGAACACCGTCTACGTGAGCGCGGTCGTCGCGTGGGAGATCACCATCAATCGCGCGCTCGGCAGGCTCGACGCCCCGGACGATCTGGAAGCGGCGATGGTGGCCAACCGCTTTCTTCCCCTGCCCGTCACCGTCAAGCACGCGCTGGCGGTCACGAGGCTGCCCGACCATCACCGCGACCCGTTCGACCGACTGCTGATCGCCCAGGCCCGCCACGAAGGCCTCAGGATCGTCAGCCGCGACGCGATGATCGCCCTCTACGACGTCCCCTGTCTCGTCGCGTGAAGGATCGCTCTCACCGCCTGATTTTGGCCGTGAGCCCGGCGAAATCGCCCCGGCCCGTGGGGGTGAGGATGTAGCCCGTCAGGTAACCCACCAGCCCCACGGCGAGCTGGGCCAGAAAGACCGCCGTCCGGTGCTCGAGGACCAGACCTGGCGGCGTGGCCATGAAGACGCCCCAACTCACCACGATCAAGGCGACCGCCCCCGCCGCCGGGGCCGCGCAGGTCCTCTTGAGAAAGAGCCAGGGATCAATGGGAAGCTCGCGAAACACGTAAATCGCCGGCGCGATCAGGTTGGAAAACAGCGTCGTCAAGATCGTGCCCCAGATCACGCCGGGCATTCCCAGGCGCGCGGTCAAGAGGCAGCTCACGGGCAAATTCACCAGCGAACCGATCAGGGCCGCGATCGCGATCACCTTGATTTTCCCCAGTCCAATCGACATCTGAACGGGCACCGAGAGGATCAGCGGCAACGCGGCGATCAAGAACAGGCGCATCAAGGGGGCGAGTCGGCCGGCGTCGTCGCCAAAGCAGATCGAGAGAAACGGCGCGGCGTGGATCCAGGCCAGGAGTCCGATCGGCAAGATGGCTCCAAAATGCATCCGCGTCCCGTCGTATTTGACACGATCGAGCCCGCGCTCATCCCTCGCGGCCGCCAGACTGGCGACGGCGGGCATCACCATGTAGGCCAGCATCCAGCCCGTCTGGCGAAGCTGAAGAAACGGCTTCGAGACCAGGTTGTATTCCGCGATCCGGGGGCCGGGCTCATGGAGCATGAACCCTAGGATGGTGGTGTCGATCTTGTCGGCCATCACGACGCTGATCTGGATCAGCGCCACGTAGAAACTAATGTTCCATAATGCCCGATAATCGGCCCATCTCGCCCCATGGAAATGGATCTTGAAACCCAACTCGCGGGTCATGACCCAGAGCGCGGGCCCCAGCCCAAGCGCGATCTGAACGACCGTTTGCGTGGCCACGATCGTGAAAAAGTCGACCCCCGCCTTGACCCCCGCGGCCAGGACCAAAAAGCGAAGAATCGTGATCAGAAGCTCGAATCGTGGGACGAAATCATAACGCCTGGCCGCCTGAAGCACGCTCGAGACGACGACCGAAATCCCATAACACGGCGCGGTCAGCGCCTGCAGCCAGAGCAGCTTGATCACCAGCCGATACGAATCACCGGCGAAATCCGAATGCGGCACGCCAAGGTAAGCCACGCCCAGAAGGGCCGCCGTCTGAAAAACCGCCATCGCCGCGTAAAAGGTCATTCCACTCGCGATCGAACGGTTCACACCCTCGTGGTCACCCCGGGTCCAGGCGTCCGAAATCCCACGCTGAAGGGCCGAGCTCGCGCCAAATTCAAGGAGAAACTGGAAGAAACCAAATCCCCACGCGAACCCATAGGCCCCCAACTGGTCCTTGCCCGGACCCTCCAGGATCAGCCGCAACGTCCAGAGCGAGAGCACCACCTGGATCGGAACCCGGATCGCAAGCCAAAAGGTCCCCGAGAGCAGCCGGCCCAAAACCGGAGGGAGCGTTGGGACGCTGGCGAGATTCGGGGCGGTGGTCATCAGGTCGGACTCCTTCCGAGGCGATCTCAAGCCAGCGGCCTCCTCGTAAACCCATCGAGACGCGGGATTATAGTCGCCTGGAACACGTTCAGAATAGCCCAAGCCCAACGCCCAGGACCCGCTTCATCCGAATCTTGGAGTTTTTTCACGGGACAACGGGAGCGATGGGCGATACAATAATTGTTTAGCAGTTGTCGGGCTTTGGTTGGGCGATCGACTTCGATCCGGGGGAACAGCACGATGATCACGATTCCTGGGCGAGCGGCGAAGGACTTGTGCGATGCCGATTTAGGGGTCACCCGGCGCGACATTTTACGGGTTGGCGGATCGGGCCTACTGGGCCTTGGGCTGGGTTCGATGCTCGAGTTGCAGGCCGCCGCGAAGGGGGCCGAGACCAGCCGTGGCCCCGGCTGGGGCAAGGCCAAGAGCATCATCATGGTCTATTTGCAAGGGGGCCCCAGCCACCTGGATCTGTGGGACCCCAAGGACAACGTTCCCGACAACGTGCGAAGCGTCTTCAAGCCGATCGCCACCAAGGTCCCCGGCATCCAGTTCACCGAGATCCTGCCCAAGCTCGCCCAGGTCACCGATAAGCTCACGCTCATCCGCTCGATGAGCTACACGCCCAATGGGCTCTTTAACCACACGGCCGCCATTTATCAGATGATGACCGGCTACACCACCGACAAGGTCAGCCCCTCCGGCCAGCTCGAGCCGCCGTCACCCAAGGATTTCCCCAATTTCGGCTCGCAGATCATTCGCCTCAAACCGCAAAACACCCCGATGCTGCCGTTCGTGATGCTCCCCCGCCCGCTCCAGGAAAGCGGCGTGGTGGGCAAGGGAGGAACCGCCGGCTTCCTGGGCAAGGCGTTCGACCCCTACACGCTCTATCCCGACGGCGACGACATGGACATGACCAAGCTCGACAAGATCAGGGTGGACGACCTTCAGCTTCGGCCCGAGGTCTTCTCGATGCGGCTCAAGCGCAGGGCCAAGCTTCGAGACGCGCTCACCGCCGGCATGCGGAGCATCGACGGCGCGGTCGCCGATTACAAGCTCAACGAATACTACGACCGAGCCCTGTCACTGATCGTCTCCGGTCGCGCTCGAGACGCCTTCAACCTCCCAGCCGAGGCCCCCGCGACCCGCGATCTCTACGGACGCAACACCTTCGGCCAGAGCTGCCTCCTGGCCCGCCGCCTGGTCGAGGCCGGCGCCAAGGTCGTCGAGGTCATCTGGCCCAAGGTCGCCAACTCCGATAACCACTCCTGGGACCACCACGTCGATCTGACCAACCGCATGAAGGACCGCTCCGGACCCATGCTCGACCAGGGGCTCTCCGGGCTCTTGATCGACCTCGACCAACGGGGCATGCTCGAGGACACCCTCGTGGTCGCCGTCGGCGAGTTCGGCCGTAGCCCCCAAAAGGGCGTCAGCACCTCCGGCAACGGCAACAGCGCCGACGGTCGCGACCACTGGCCCTATTGCTACACCGCCGTCATGGCCGGCGCGGGCGTGCATCGGGGACGGGTCCACGGCCAGTCCGACAAGACCGGCTCCGCCCCCCTCTCCGACCCCGTCCACCCGGGCGAGCTCCTCGCGTCAATCTATCACGCCTTTGGCATCGACCCGGCCACCACCGTCTACAACCACCTGAACCAACCCCGCGAACTCGTCAAGGCCGAGGCGATCACGCGGTTTTTTGGGTGATCCATCGGATCGCTTTCCATTGGACAAATAATCACAAATCCGGCCCCCCCGCGAGGGAGATCGGGTCGCGAGATCGATCGCGACGAGCGCGGGCCCG
>JAKBAP010000482.1 GCA_021808995.1 Planctomycetota bacterium
CGAGGCGTTCGGAACCATGACCAACCGCGACCGCATGACGGGGTCGGCGGTCAAGGTCAAGGAGACGTGCGTTCTGGGACTGATGCCGATGGTGTCGCGACGGCCGCGAAGCCACGAGGCGGCGTTCATGAGGAGGTCGAGATTGGCCTTTTCGATTTCCTGGGCGACGTTTTCCGCCGCCCCGGAACTCGAGATCAAGACGAGCCTGGGCTTGGCGTTGGGGTCGACGGCCGTGGGATGCTCGACGGATTTTCGCTCGGCGACCGCGACGCCGACCGTGATCGGCCCGCGCTCGTCCTCGCTCGGATCGAAGGCGATCCTTGGGATCGAGGTCTTGGTCTCGGCCCAGGACATCGTGGTGGTGCGCAAGAACGGCGTCGGCTGGAGCCGCTGATTCACCGGCGTCGACGGTTTGCCATCCTTGGGGGTGAGACCCAGGATGTGAATCGGGGCCGCGTTGGGCATCAGGACCGCGCGGTTTTCACCCAGGGGCTGGCTGATCGGATGGGCCGTTGTCGCGCCGAGGGGGACGAAGATCAAGAACGGATTGCGGTTATAGTTCAGCCGAGGCTCGACCGCCAAGCCCGGGGCCAGCTCGAGATTGTAGTCCTTGAGGAAGCCCTCGAGCCCCGACGGCTCGCCATTCCCCAGGGCCAGGAGCACGGGGCCACCCGCGTCGGCGAAGGCCTTGATCCTCGCGACCTCCTGTGGGCGAAACGGCGTCTTGGGCCCGACCACGATCAGGAGCGAGAGGTCCTTGGGCGGATCGTCCTGGATCAGATTGAGCTCGGTCACGTCGCAGCCCACCTTGACCAGCCGCGCCCGCCAGTTCCCCAGTCCGCGCCCGCCAGGATTCAGGTCCGAAACCGAGGGTTCGCCATGCCCCACGGTGAAGGCGACCTTGGCCACGCTCCCCTCGGAGAGCCTGACAAGGGCGCTGGTGATTTCGTCCTCGCCCAGGAACGCGGATTCAAACCGCTCGCGCCCGCCGGTCTCACCCGTGAAGAGATCTTGATTCCGCACCACCACGTGCCGGGCTTGCTCACCCTCGCCATATTCAACCAGCACGCCGCCGCCCCGCAAGAGCTCGATCTCGGGGGCTCGCTTGACGAGCTCATCGATCCGGGAAAGATCGTAATACGGATCCAGACTCGCGACCTCGACCATCGAGGGATTCGCCGACCGATACGCCTCGACAAGCTGGGCCACCCGGTCGCGCTGGCGGGCCGCCCGCGGCCCCTGGCCGATCATCAGCGTGAGGGTCAGCTTTTGGTCGAGCGCCTTGAGCTGCCGGGTCGACAGCGACGACAGCGAATACGCCCCCTCGCTCGTCAAATCGATCGGGCCCGCGCCATAACGAAACGCCATGACATTGAGGACCAGGAGCAGCCCCCCCAGGAGCGCGCAGTTGAGAATCCCGCTCGTCAGGTCGATGGTTCGCCTGAGGCTGGGGCTCGCGTGGCGATATCGGCGATTGATCGCCAGAAGCGCGATCACGATCCCGAACCCTGGCAAGAAAAACGGCAGCGACCACCCCACCCCCGACCTGGCCGCGGCGACCCCCCCCGCCACGATCAGGAGCAAGCCCACCACGATCGCGACCGTGATCCGATCGCGATAGCCGGCCCGGGGCGCGGACGTCTCGTCCTCGGCCTCGACCGCTTGACCCAAGGGAGCGCCCCGCAGCACCCAGGTCAGCGTGAGGAAGGCCGCCAGCACCCCGGCGACCGTCCAGAAGGCCGTTCCCGTCAGAAAATTGGTTGGATTCCAGTGCATCCGCGAGAACGACTCCTGAAGAAAGGCTAGGCGCGGCTATCGCGATGTCCCACCACGAGAGTGGTCGCGTAGAGCATGAAAACCGCGATCGACGCGTGAAGCGCCACCACGCGAAGGTCGAGCCGGCCCAGCGCGAAGCCTTGCACCTGATAAAGCAGGGCCAGGAACCGGACCGCGTCGGCCCAGGCGGCATGTTGCCGGGCCGCGTAGAAATAAAACAGCGGAGCGATCGCCACGAGCACGAAAAACACGGCGAAGGTCCAGATCGCCGCCACGATCTGATTCCGCGTGAGGGCGCTGAAAAACAGCCCGACGGCCGTCATCATGCCCCCCATCGACGCCAACCCGATCGCCAGCCCCACCATCGGTCCCAGGTCGAAATAAAACCCAGCCTGGCGATACAGAAAAGGGAGGTAAATCGCGAACGGCAACAAGAGCGCGGCATACATCACGAGGGCGGCCAGCCATTTGGCGATCACGACCTCGTATTCCCGGATCGGGAGCGTGAGCAGTGTCTCGATCGTGCCCGATCGCCGCTCCTCGGCCATCAGCCTCATCGTGAGCACCGGCAGGGCGGCCAGGATCGCGATCCAGAACGAGGGGCTCGACGAGATGTAGGACGACATCGGGTCCTTGAGCGTCGAAAACTCGCGCTGAGGGAGCGAAAGCGAATCGACCAGATCCCAGAAATTCAGAAACGCGATCACCTGAAAGGCCAACAACACGAAATACGCCATGGGCCCCAGGAAGTAGGCCGCCAGTTCGCGAGCGAGGAGCGCCTGGATATGTCGCATGGTCACGCCCCCTCCCGGCGCGTGCCGAGCAGGGCGTCCCGAGTGACGACCTCGGTGAATCGCTCCTCAAGGCTGCCCCGGCGGAGCTCGAGTCGCCGGATTGGCCAGCCCCGGGCGCTGAGTCGCAGCCCGACCGCTTCACGGATGTCGAGCCCGTCGCGAGCGGAGAGTTCGACCAGGGCATGCTCGCCATCACGCTCGAGCCTGGTCAGGCGTTCGATGCCAGGCATGGTTTCTAGCGCGCCCTTGATCGCCTCCGCGGGACCCCGGGCCTCGACCACGATCGTCGGCTTGCCGTGCATCTGATCGAGCGACTCATCGAGTACGATCCGACCGCTGGCGATGACCACCACGCGACCACAGACCGCCTCAACCTCCGAAAGAATGTGGGTGGAGAGCAAAATCAACCGTTCCTCCCCGAGTTCGACGATCAGGTCGCGGACCTCGCGAATCTGGAGCGGGTCGAGGCCGGAGGTCGGCTCGTCCAGAATCAGGACCCCTGGATCGTGCAAGAGCGCCTCGGCAAGCCCGACTCGCTGGCGATACCCCCTTGAAAGCTGGCCGATGATCCGATTCTCCACCTCGCCGAGCCGGCATCGTGAGATCACCGCCGCCGTGGCCCGTCGCCGACTCGAACGGGGGACATCCTTGAGGATCGCGCGATGGCGAAGATACTCTTTCACACGCATCTCGGGATACAAGGGGACGTTCTCGGGAAGATAACCCACCTGGCGACGGACCTCGAGCGGCTGGTCGAGCACGTCATGACCCGCCACCACCGCCTTTCCCGAGGTCGGCGTGAGGTAGGTCGTCAACATCCGCATGGTAGTCGTCTTGCCCGCGCCATTCGGCCCCAACAGGCCCACGACCTCTCCCTTGGCCACCGAGAAGGTGATCCCCGCGACAGCCGTGAGCGCTCCGTAACGTTTTGTCAGTCGGTCGACCTCAATCATGGACTTGCTCAACCCCCAGCCAACCGCGACCAACCGTCTCGTCGATGTGTCACCATTCCAAATAAGACCGACTTGCTTGATCGTGACAGCCCCACCCCCGAAACGCAAGACAGGGGGCTTGGCGAGTCCACGACCACTCGCACTCGTGATCGGTCGAATGCGCTCTCGAACTCGGGGCCTCGCCAGGCCAGCACGCCGCATCCAAAGGGAGAGCGGCCGCCACTCCGGGGCGGTGCCGGACTTATCCTCCGCGAGCCGATCGGGATACCCAGACGAGCACGACCTTGAGTGGCCGCGTGGCCGAGCCCCCCACGGGGGATGGCACGTCGAGCGGGATTGGAGTCCCGGCCGGTCGAGCCCCCCTTGTCGTCTCGGCGGGACCGCTCGATGGGGTCGGGCTGGATTCCTGGCCTCCCGGTTCGGAATTCGCGACG
>JAKBAP010000483.1 GCA_021808995.1 Planctomycetota bacterium
CTTCATGGGTCCCTCCTCGGGTCATCTTGGCGAGGGACTCCCATTTCGGGTGGACCAGTTTTTGGGGAGCAGGCCAGTCGAATCCGCGATCCCGAGTATCACCAAAGTCGCGGTGACCCGCGGAAACCCGGATCAACCAGAGTCAACGCCTGTCAACCAAAAGACCAAGCGACCCTGCGAGCGAGGTTCGCCATAAGTCCCATCGGCGCATGAGAAAACCCCGTTTTACCGGGGTTTTTGGTTCAAGCTGGGGATCTAGGATTCGAACCTAGACTAAGTGATCCAGAGTCACTCGTGCTACCGTTACACCAATCCCCAAGGATTCAGGCGGAATCACGCCTCGCCAGTCCGAATCCTAAAGATTCCGCGGTTTTGTTTCAAGTCATTCCGTGGCCTGTTCGACGGAAACCCGATCCCGTTACGAGGCGAGAGGTTCGCTCAGAGGCTGGGATTCGAGAACTCGCGGAGTGGTAGCATCACCGGAACCTGGTGTCGGGCACTTCGCGCGACGGCCTCGGTGAACTGCATGTAACGGACCCCCGCGGCGAACGTCGTGTGCTCGACCGGGCGCTCGCCCCGGATCGCCGCGACGAAATCTTCCTCAACCCTCCACCCACCTCGCTGGTCTGGTGGGATCGGGATCGGCGAGAGATCGGGATCGCCCCGCCTCGCGCCCCGGATTTCGTCGTTCAAGAAATCGTAGCTCAGCGTGCCATCACCGCCGTAAAGCGTGACGCCCATTAACGCTTCGTGCAGGACTACCCCGCTCAGGCGATAGATGCCCCGAGAATTATCGTCGTGAACCGTCAGGACCTGCACGCTGTCTGGCGTGCCGACCCGGACTTCCTCGCCCTGTTCGGGGTCGAGTCGGCGGGGG
The DNA here is from genome assembly GCA_021808995.1 of Planctomycetota bacterium. GTDB lineage: Bacteria > Planctomycetota > Planctomycetia > Isosphaerales > Isosphaeraceae > JAKBAP01. The sequence goes on from JAKBAP010000483.1 coordinate 878, forward strand.
ACGAGCTTTGACGCGACGGCCAGCACCCGCCTCGCGGGGGCGACCCAGCGCGAGACGGTCTCATGGACGATTCCCAGCGTCAGCATGTTAAATCCGGAATACCGGGTCATCTGCCGCCAGGAGAGTGGCGTGGCGGGGTCGGCGAGTTGAGAATTCAGCGAGTGAACGTGAACCTCGCGGAGGGTCCCCAGATAACCCGAGGCGATCAGCGAGCGCATGAAACCATCGCCCGCAAGTCCATAGGGGCTCGGAACCACCATCGCCGTGAGCCCCGGCGATTCGCGCGATCGATCCAGCATCCGCTGGGCCTCGCGCGCGTTCATGGCCATTCTGGCCTGGGTCAACACGTGCTTGCCGGCGTCGAGGGCGGCCAGGGTCAGTGGGCAATGCAAATAGGGCCAAGCCCCGATCACGATCGCGTCGATGTCGGGGTCGGCCAGGAGCTCATCCCACGATCCATGGACCTTTGGGATCTCGAACTCCCGCGCGACCCGAAGCGCGGTCTCACGCCGGCGATTGCAAACCGCGACGACACGGACACCCGCCATCGCCTTGAAACCCGGCAGATGCCGTGTCCGCGCGATAGCGCCGGCCCCAACCACGCCGATGCGAATGTCGCCCAGTGCCATGTCCAAAAGCCTCGCTCGACGACCCAGCCGCCAAGCTTCATCAGAACGCTCGATCCTCCAAAGCGTCTGACATTATACGCGGCCCGACCGCCAGAAGATGCCCCAGACCCCGAGCTCGACTCCATTCCCCACCACGACGCTCATTCCGGAGTGATTGGCCAGCTCCCCTCCTCGATGACCGTCCGAGGCTGTCCAAGGGTCACGTCCGGCTGGGAGGGTGACTGGCGTGGCAACCGATTTCTGGGCAGGAGCGGCCCGTAAGTCGCGCCCGCATAGCCAGACACGAAGAAGTTCTTGCGGCCTTTATCGTCGAAAGGGGGGCGCTGGGCGACATAGGAATCGTTAGCGGGTCGACGCCAGGGCGCGGTCATCCCCGACCCGTTGCACGCGCTGAAGGCCAGCGACAGGGCCGAGATACCCAGCAAGGCCAGCCTTTCCTTCGCGATCAACGAGCGGGGCATTCCTTGGCACTCCTGCCGGACGAGCGTGACCGGCGCGGCACATTCCGTCGACGGTGACTGCGTCAGTTTCTATCGGCTGTCTCGGTGGGCCTGGATCGTGAATTCCCGTTGTGTTATGTTAAACAAATGGGTTGGTCGCCGTGGTTTCGCGCGATGTCCTGGGGACTGGAGGGTTCGAGTGTCGCTCTGCAAGGGGAGCTTGGTCGTGGCCGCCATGCTTGGATTTGGAACGGCGGTTGTCCGGGCCGAGCATGCGAAAATCACTCTCGAGGCTTCGACCCAGCACGACAAGGCGACGGCCAACGTCGACCAGACGCCTCCCGATTGGGGAAAGAACCCCCGCCCTGTCTTGAAGGCCCGCGCTGGTGAAACGATTCGCGTCCAGTGCGTTTTCACCAACGTCTACCCGCACAAAACGCTTGAAAACGTGGTCGTCCACCTTTTTATTGCCCGTCAGGACAAGGTGGGCCAGCATGAGCTCCCGGATTTAACCGGAGACGTCGTATCGGAGACGGCCTTTGAGATCGATCTGAAGCCGGGTGCCAAGGCGGGGCAGCGGAGCACTCTCTCGATTGATCGGCCGGGGGTCTATCTGGTGCGGGTTGAGAGCCGAAACACAGGGAGCGACCATGAGCATTTCGCGGCGATCGACCTCGTCGTGACTGGCAAGGATGCATCCAAATAGCGTGGCGACGGACTTGCCCTGTTGATGAGGGGTCGACGGCGGCGGGATTATTCGGACTCGAGCACTTCCCCGGTGGCCGAGACACGAACCTCGCGGATCTTGCCATCCGCCGGGACCTTGCCGCGGATTTCGTAGGAGTGGAGCTTGCCGCCCGGGCCGATGTTTTGCCAGGCTTCGGCGAAGTTGACGCCTGGGGCGTGTTTGGCGGCGGCGTCGCGGGCGACCTTGGGAACCTGGTCGAAGGGGATCGCCTTCTTGGCCGTCTCGGGAGGGGCGTCGTTGTCGACGCAGCCGGCGAGTGTCAGGGCGATCGCGAGCGGGAAGGCCCATGGAAAGCGACGGAGAAACAGTGGCGGCGTGGGCATCGTGCGTGGTCCTGCCTGGTCGGATCCGGTTGGGTCAGTAATCTTGCGAGATGACCTCGCCGTCGGCTCGGGTGCTCAGTGCGAGGTAAGTCGGGTAGTTGATTTCCTTGCGCAGATAGCGAACGTGCCCGTCGCAAAAGAGAAAATGTGCTCCGTGTCCGTGTCGGCTGGTGAACTGATTGACGTCGCCCCAGGGGTCGCCTGGCCCATGTCCCTCGCCGGTGTGGCCGAGCACCGAGCCTGATCCGTCCTCCATCACGCAGGTGCCGGCGTCCGGCTCGTAGGGGTTGGGAGCGCACGACCAGAGATTGGCTCCTGGAGGGGCCCCAACCCAGGTCGCCCGTCCGGTGTTCTGGACCAGATTGGTGGATCGCTCCCCCACGCAGAGTGTCTGCGAGAGCCCGTCGGTGATCGCCACCGGCGGCATGAAGCTGCCTCGAAAAAACACGCCGTCGCCGTTCACCCCCGGCTCGTTGATGCCATAGACCCCCACGTAATTCGACCCCGCGATGGTCGCCACGGGAATGCTTGAGGAATAGATCGCACCCATGTACATCCAGGTTTCGCTATTCGTCGCCGTGTAGGTCCGCGGCATTTGATCCGAGGGGCAGAAAAACACCTTGAGCGGGGTCAGGGCGGCCGTCGACTGAGCCGGGATTTGGAGCGGGGCGTCGAAATGGATCAGATTGTAGAGTGGTTGCTCCTCGAGATCAGGCAAGATCATGCTCGCCCAACCCCAACCGGGACCGATTTCCGAGTGAAATTCCGTGCTGTAGACCGACTGATAACCTGGTGGGAACGTGCCGTTGCGATTCAGATAGTTGGCGAGAGCGACGCCGATTTGCTTCAGGTTGTTAGTGCAGGTGGCTCGGCGCGCCGCTTCACGGGCCGCCTGCACGGCCGGCAGCAAAAGCGCGACCAGC
>JAKBAP010000484.1 GCA_021808995.1 Planctomycetota bacterium
GCGCCGGCGGAAGGCTCGGTGGGCGCTTGCTTCGCGAGCTGGGCTGCCAGGCGACCGTGCTGGGTCCGGAGCCCGATGGACTTTATGACCACCCTCCAGAGCCGACCGAGGCCAATCTCGCGGACTTCTCTCGAAAAGTTCGCGAGGTGGGCGCGGCGGTGGGGTTCGCTCAAGATCCCGACGCCGATCGGCTGGCGATCATCGATGAGAATGGCCGGTATCTCGGTGAGGAGCTGACGCTGGCCCTGGCCGCGAGGCGAGTGTTGGAGACAATGCGGGGACCGGTCGTGATCAATCTCTCGACCTCGAGCTGTACCGAGGAACTGGCCGTTGGGCTCGGTTGCGAGGTGTGGCGTACCCCCGTGGGCGAGATCAACGTGGTCGAGCGGATGCTCGAGGTTGGCGCTGTCCTTGGCGGCGAGGGGAACGGCGGCGTGATCGACCCCCGCGTGGGGCTAGTCCGGGATAGCTTCGTGGGGATGGCGCTCGTGCTTGACCTCATGGCCGCCACCGGGTTGCCGCTCTCACGATTGGCTGACGAGCTGCCTCGCTATTGCATGATCAAGGCCCGATTCCCGCTGCCGGCGGGTGCCGGCGGAGGGGTTTCCGACTGCCTCGATCGGGTCGCGAGCGCCTTTCCCGATGCCCAGGTGGATCGCCGGGATGGCGCTCGGCTCGCCTGGCCCGACCGCTTTGTTCACGCTCGCGGCAGTAACACCGAGCCAATCCTGCGTGTGATCGCCGAGGCACGTACCGATGCCGCCGCGGAGGCGCTCATCGATCGCGTGGGGGCTCTGATTCATGGGGGCGAAGGCGAGAAATGTCCATGAACAAATCAACATGGCCTACATACGACCGGCCCCCGTCCGTCGCGTTTATCGACGTTGACGGGACCTTGCTGGCGCAGACCACGACGTTTCTTTTCGCGACGATTCTCTACCGCCGGGGTCTGATCCGGCGATCCTTTTTGCTGCGGGGGTTGTATCACGGCCTTCAGCATCGGTTTGGGCGGCTGGATTACGGACGATTGATCTCGATCGGCCTCGGCTATATCCGGCGGGTTCCGGTGATCGAATTGCAACGAATCGCGTATGAAAACTTTGTCGAGCACGTTCAGCCGCGGCTTTACGAGGGGGTCGTGGACCATCTGAACGCCGTTCGTCGCCAGGGGACGCCGCTCGTGCTGGTTTCGTCCTCGCCAGCCTTGGTGATCGAGCCCTTATCGATCTATCTGGGTTGTAGCGACATGCTCACCACCCCCGTGGTCATCGAGCGCGGGCGGCTGGTGGGAATCGGCTCGGGGCCGCCGTGTTACGGCGAGGGAAAGGTTTATTGGGCGGAGCGCTGGACCGAGACGAGAGGAATCGCCATGAACGACGCCGTCGCCTACGCCGACAACTGGAGCGACCGAGGCCTCCTGGAGCGAGCGGGCAGAGCGGTCGTCGTCCACCCACGAGGCCGCCTGCTCAGGCTCGCCCGGCAGCGCGAATGGCAGATCGTCCGGCCCCGACGTCCGGAATTGGCGACCTGAATGCTCGGACAGACCCGACAGGTGCGTCCCCGCCCGCCGGCGTCACGGCTCAAGCTCATCTCGGGCGGTGTGACGGACATAAAGCACGTGGTCGGCGTCCTCGCGGATCGTGAAAATGATCCGATGCTTGTGTGCTCGCGTTCCGCTTCGACCGTGGGATAATCCTCGATCGTCCACTCCGGCCCCGTGCTCGCACGAATTCCGTGAGATCGGAGGGCAATCGAGCGTTCCGATCCACTTTTTCCGGTCTCATGAGCGATAACACGGCACCCATGAACTGTCGAGCCAGGGGATGTCGCCTGCATTAACATAGGAATTCCAGGGAATCCCGGAGCCAAGAATCGAAGCACCCGCGCGAGGATGCGGCGCTTCATTCGTCGAGGGCCTTCGGGAAGGGCATCGCTTCTGGCGAGCAATTCGCCTATAATGGAAATCGAGGAACGCGGAGGCGACCGGGTCAAGAGTCGTGGTCCGATTGCGAAGAACACGTAGGCTAACTTGAATTACGCCATCCGTGATGAGAGGCGCTCGAGAAACCATGAATCCAAACGGAGTAGAGAAACCCCTCGTGCCTCGGGTCGACGAGGCGAGTGCCGATGGGATGATCTCGCGTGCACGGCGTGCGACGCCGGCCGCGATGGCGATCGTGGTCGGTCTGGCCGCGCTCACCGCGGGGGCGACCGAGACCGACCTGGTCCGCGACATCCAGCGGTATTGCACGGTTTGCTGGCGCAATGCCCGGCTTGATCCGAATCTCTGGGAAGATTGCACCCAGGAGGTTTGCTGCCGTCTGCTGGAAAAAGCGCGGCAGGGCGAGCTCGACCTGACCCGGGTCCTGGGCGAGGACGCTCCCGAGCGCAGGGAACTGGTGCGTGCGATTGACATGGTTCGCAAGCGGGTCCAGCGATCAAAGCGCGTGCAGCCGCTCGATCCGGCGATCCCGTCCCCCACCGATGGTGATCGCGTTGCCCGGGTCCGGCTCGAGCTCGGGGAAATCCTCGAGACCGCTCGCGAGGCCGTCCTCTCCGACCGTCAAAATCAGATCATCGAGCTCTGGCTCCGCGGTTGGTCCGCCCCTGAGATCGGCGTCGAGCTCCGAATGCCGGTCACTCGGGTGAGTGACGAAAAATACAAGGCCCTTCGCAAGCTCGAGCGCCATCTGCGCGACCAGCGTGACGATCTTGGCTTTCGGCTCGCGGTTAATAGCGCCCAGCTTTCGACCGACGTGGCGTGATTGGCGATCAGCTCTTGATCGCCTCGAGCACCTCGTCCACGTGGCCGTCGACCTTGACCTTGGCGAAGATCGTCTTCACGGTCCCCTTGGCGTCGATCACGAAGGTGGTCCGCTCCACGCCCATGTACTTTTTGCCGTACATATTCTTTTCCTTCCACACGCCATAGGCCGCGCAGACCTTTGAGCCCTCGTCGGCGAGCAGCGTGAACGGGAGATCGAATTTCTTGGCGAACTTGGCGTGCGAGGCCGTGTCGTCTGGGCTGACGCCCAGAATGACCGCGCCGGCTTTTTTGTATTCGGCGAAGGCGTCACGAAACCCGCACGCCTCCTTGGTGCAGCCTGGGGTGTCGTCCTTGGGATAGAAGTAGAGGACGATGGGCTTTCCCTTGAGCCCTGACATCGTGACGGGCTTGTCGTTCTGGTCGTGGAGCGTGAAATCGGGGGCGGGCTGGCCGGGCTCGAGCATTGTGGGGGCTCCTGTCCTGGGGGTCATCGAAACGGTTACGTTTTAGTCATCGGCCGCGCCAAGGGAAAGTCGGCGAGCGAGAAAAAGCCAAAATCACGGGAGCTGGTCATGGGGCGATTCGAGATCCTCGAGCACACGGCCGACCTTGGCCTCTGGGTCGAGGCGGCCGATCTCGACGACCTGTTTCAGACCGTGGCGACGGGCTTGTTTCAGGTGATCGTGGCGAACCCCGAGTCGATCGAGCCGGGGTTCGAGGAGCATGTCGAGCTCGAAGCCGGCTCGACGGATGCGCTCCTGATCGCCTGGCTGAACGAGCTGATCGTTCGCTGCGAGACCAGGCGGATGCTCTACGCTTGCTTCGCGGTCGCGCTCGACGCCGCTGGAAAACGCCTTTCGGCCGAGATCGCGGGCGAGGAAATGGACCGCGGTCGCCACCAACTCGACCACGAGGTCAAGGCGGCCACGTGGCACGAGCTGATGGTTGGCCAGGCGGGCCAGGGCTGGCGGGCACGGGTGATTCTGGACATTTAAGATCCCGTTTTCCCGCGTCATCGCCCCCCGAGAAGCGTCCAAGGGTGGGCCTTCATGTCGCGCAGGAGTCCGCGCATCCATTGGTATTCGGGATGCTTGGCCAGGAACTCGTCGGCGATGAAATCCGACCCGTGGTGGCCGATTTGGCCCCAGAATTGGAGGCTGTCGGCCATCG
>JAKBAP010000485.1 GCA_021808995.1 Planctomycetota bacterium
AGGAGGCGCTAAAGGAGATTAATGCGGTGGAGTACCTGATCGTCGCGAGAGAGAGAGAATCCCTTGCGAACCACATCGTGAACTGGGCGCTGGCGCATCCCGAGATAGGGACCGGGATCAGCCCGGACGTCATCAAGCAATGCATCTCATTGGTCAGCCTCGCGGGGACCGGACTCTTGATACGGGGCTGTCCTCTTCCGCACCCTCCGCCGGAAAAATGGCGGCGGACCGAGATCTTGCGGGTGCTTTGGGCTGGGATGCAGTGCAGCGTGCCCGTGGACGAGCTGTGTCAACGCGAGGGGATCGATCGGGCCACATATTATCGCTGGCGCAAGCGATACTTGCCTCCGGAATGGGGCACAGCGCCGGCGCTGGTTTAGCCCCAAGACGGGGTCGACAAGGAACAGACCGAGCGGAGTTGAACCCTGCGCGCAGCGGTTCGCGGATCAGAACGCGGCGTGGGGCGTCGTCGAATTTCGAGGGCGGATTTCAGGCGAGCGACGCTTGGTCACGCAAGCCAAGTGATGGATTCTGCTCGGGCTCGTGAACAACGTTCGACTGGCCGAGCTTGGCCGGATCGAGTCTAATCAAGGGGTCGGAACCGCGCTGTGGGCGAACTCATTGGGCGGCGTTCCGCGACAGAGTCTCGATCAGGAGCGGATTTCATGGACCCCGAGCTCAAGCGTACAGCCAGGAACGTGATCGACAAGGTCTACCATTTACGAGACTCTCTTTGACTTCGGCGACAAGCAAGCGAAACGGGACCTGCTCGAGGCGGAGATGGCCGGCTCGGCATTCTGGAACGATCAGGACAAGGCCAAGGGGGTCATCGCCGAGCTCAAGTCGCTCAATACGGTCTTGAAGCCGTTCGAGGATCTGGTCCGCCAGGCGGATAATCTCGCCGCGACCATCGAACTGGCCGAGGAGGCCGAGACCGACGAATTCGACGATGAGGTCCGGACCGGCTGCCAGCAAGTCGAATCCGACTTTTCGGCGTTTGAGTTCCGCTCGATGCTCAGCGGGCCCAACGACCACTGCAACGCCTTCATCACGATCCACGCGGGCGCTGGCGGGACCGAGGCCTGCGATTGGGCCGAGATGCTGCTGCGAATGTACCTGATGTGGGCTGAGTCCAAGCGGTTCTCGACCCAGATCACCGATCGCGAGGACGGCGGGACCGCCGGCATCCAGGAGGCCTCGATCCATATCAAGGGCGAATATGCCTATGGTTATCTCCGAGGCGAAACCGGCGTCCATCGACTGGTGCGGATCAGCCCCTATGATTCGGCCTCGCGCAGGCATACCTCGTTCGCGTCCATCGACGTGCTTCCCGAGGTCGACGACACGATCGACATCGTGCTCAAGGACGACGACCTCAAGCGAGACGTCTTTCGCTCGGGAGGGCCCGGTGGCCAGCACCAGAACAAGACCGAGTCCGGCGTGCGCTATACGCACCTTCCGACCGGGGTCGCGGCCGAGTCACGGAGTGAACGGTCGCAACACAAAAACGATATCAACGCCCTCGCCACGCTCAAGGCCAAGCTGATTCGCCTGGAGGAAGAAAAGCGCGAGGCCGAGTTCGCCAAGAAATACGACGACAAGGGCGAAGTGAGCTTTGGCAACCAGATCCGTTCGTACGTCTTGCAGCCGTACCAGATCGTCAAGGATTTGCGCACCGGCCACGAGGTCGGTAACCCCCGCGCGGTTCTGGACGGGGGCCTGGACGGTTTCATCGAGTCGTATCTGCGGATGAAGCTCGCCAAGGGGACCAGCGACCTTTCCAAGGCGTGATCACGTGCCAAAGCTCGAGGTTGTCCACGACGACGACACGTTCCTGGTGAGCATTCCTGGCGGCCCGCGGCTGGCCTTCACCCGCCGCGGCGACCGCTGGACGCATCGCCTGGGGATCGCGGTCGAGGGGCGGGCGGAAATCGCCGCCAGCCTTGAAAGCGACGCCGAGCGCGACCCGCCGGGGAGCGTGATGAGCCCGATCTATCAAGAAATCCATCGCCACGAAGCCGATGGCGAAACGGGCGTCTGCTTGCTTCTTACCGGTGGCTTTCTCGATCACCACTTTTCCGCCGCCGCCGGCTTCGTGGTTCGGGGCGAGGAGGGAATTCTCGAGATCGATGTCGCCGATCGTTGCCGGGGTCGGGTCGAAAGCCTGGCCGCCACGTACACGGTCGCGCTCGATTCCAGCCGCCTGGTTGACGCCGATTCGACGCGGGTCGTCTGGACTGGGGGTGGTCTGGGCGTGTTTAGCCTTGTGCTTGAGGCGGTGGCCCCGTGTTCGCTCGCGCTGGCGGAGGCTGGCCGACGCGCGACCCGGGCCCAGGTCCTCGCTACGATCGATCCCGCGAGCCACACCCAGCGGCTTCGCTATCGCTGGCGATGGGCCAGGAACCGCGGGGCCACGGCATAGGCCGCGTATCGACCCTCGCGATGGAGCAGGACAAGCGGGCTATCAGGGTCGGGCTCGCCCACGGGCGCGGCCGCGATCACGTGGGTCGCCCCTTGGCGAGCGGCCAGCTCGGCTCGGGCCTGGGCACCTTGCTCTTGATAGCGGGACTCGAATCGATGCCGATCGGTTCGATAGCGTTTGACAAATTCCGCGGCCGTCCCGTGAAAATCCACGTGGTCCTGGAACCGCGCGAACCAATCGGCGAGCCCGGCCGCGTGATAGGGACTGCCGGCCCGGTTAAAGGCGAGCCCGCGGCGGGACCACAGGCGAAAGGTCTTGGGACCAGGCGGGCCAATGAAACGGGCATTGGGCGGGGTATGCTCACGACACCAGACCGCCAGGCGCTCGACATCGTCCGAGGGGGTCTCCAGGAACCGGCATCGGTTGACGAGCCCACGGACGACCGAGAATCGGCCAAGCTCGGGATCAACCCGCATGGCCGCGCCCGCCAGCAAGGCCGCCATCGGCACCAGCCACGCACAGCCGGTGACGACAAAACGGAGCGCCCGCGGCCTGGCCATGAGCCGTGATCGTAGCGCATCCAGCCTTCCGCCGCGTCTCGGCACGCCCGCGGCGATTCCAACGACGACCGCGCAGACCAGCGGGACCTGGCCCGACTCGGTATCATGCCTCGCGAGAAATCCGAAACCCGCGGTCAGCATCATCACGTAGACCAAGGCCGAGAGATCGCGGCGAATCGTGACTCGCTTGATGGCGGTGACGGTCAGCTCGGCCGCCGTGGCCAGGACCAGGAGCCAGTCTCCGACGAACGCGGTCGCCAGAACGGCCGCCCGCGTGCGGCCAAGCCATCCGTCGTCTCGCCAGAGGCCGAGCACGCGGCCGGCGATCAGGATGAGCGCGATCCCTCGCACGGCCGTGGCTAGCCGGAAGGGCTGAAAGACGGTCACCCGGGCGTTTTTGCCGACTTCGATCAAGATCCAGCCGACCGCCAGGGCCGCCAAGGCGACGCCCAGCACGCTGACGAGCCGAAACCGAGTGCCCGCGGGTGAATTCCCGGCGATTTCAGTGTCTGGCTTCGTGCTCCAGACCGAAATCCCAGCGAGCGTCAGATAGCAGCCCCACGCCAGCCATTGCGGCATGCGCCAGAGATGCGGCAGCATGTGCTGGGGGCTCTGGAGCTCGACCGAGAGCGTCCAGAATTGCTCGAGGGGCATTGATCCCATGAGCTCAGCGCTTCCGGCGAGGTTGAAGGCCAGCCCTGGGACGACCGCGATCATGATCCCGCCAGCGCGTAGGGCGGCGGTCTGAGGCGAGACCTGGCTGTGCCGGGTCATCGCGCCCCAAACCACCCAGGATACCGAGAGTAAAAGCGCGAGCTGAAGGCCCAGTGAGGGATGAACCCAGGCCGCCAGCCCCATCGCCGCGATCGCGACGGCGGGGTCTCCGTTTGGTCGTGTGACCATCCGCGCGAGCGCGACCCAAAAAAGCGCAAGCGCCACCAG
>JAKBAP010000486.1 GCA_021808995.1 Planctomycetota bacterium
GTCCGGTGGGGACGATCGCGCGGAAGACGGCCACCTGGCCTTGATAGCGGGCCATCACGGCGGCCTGGCCGGCAAGCCGTCCCTTTTCGACCCAGCCGCCGGTTTCGACGCTGGCGACGTCCGTTTCGTTCGATTGATACTGGGCCCAGCGGGTGACGTCCTCGACGCGGCCGTCGGTGTAGTGGGCGGTCACCATGACTTGCTGGCCGCCTCGCTCGATCGCTCGCGCCTCGGGATGGATCGCGATCCGGTCGACGCGGGGATCGGTGGCCTTGCCGGTCGGCATTCCCATGGCGATCCATCGCCTGATGAGGCGATATTCCTGGCTGCCAGGATCGAGCCGCTTGCCACCGCCGTGGGGTTTTCTCGCCGTCGCCTTGAGCAAGAGCAGGCTCGCCTCGGGCGCTGACGGAAAGACTCGCCGGCCGCGGTCTTCCTTCACGAGCGTCTCGTAATCAAGCTCAGGCTCGAAGCCGAGCAAGCTCAGGCGAAATCCATTCTGTCCGCTCGCCTTGCCATGGCAGCCCCCCGCGTTGCAGCCCAGCTTGGTAAAGATCGGGACGATCTGATTCGCGAAATTGACCGAGGGGGGCGCGCGAAACCCCTCGACCTTGACCACGCAAGCCGCCGTCCGGCCCCCCACTCGCGCGGTCACGCGGGCCGTGCCGTCGCCTTGGGGCGAGACGAGCCCGGTCGCGTCGACCGTCGCCACTCGCTCGTCGTCGCTGGTGTAGCGGGCCGCCCGGGTCGCGTCGGCGAGGGTGCCACCCATCCGCGAATCCACCACAAGCTGCTGAACCGCGTCGGGACCCACCAGCACCGCGTTCTCGGGAGCGATCGCCAGGCCCCTCGGACCCCCCGCCGCATCCCCTCCGCGAGCCGTCGCCAGGCTCACGAACACGAGACAAGCCAGCACACCGGTTCTCTTTCGCATGATGCTCAACCTCCGGCCGATCTCAATCTCCATCGCGCATCGCCCCTGTCGGCCTTCCATCAGACCTACGTTCGTTCTCGAGAAATTGCAACACTATTGTTAAATAATTTTTGAAGTCTTGGCAAATAATGTCAATGTGGGAGGTTCTGGTGGATTGAGACGGCAGGCTTGGGGAAGGAATGCTTGGTTGATTGATTCTGGCTATCGTGGGCCGACCTTGGGCCAGTCGAGCTCGACTCCCTGGGAGCTGAGCATGGACTGAAAGGCCGCGAGTCGTTTGGGGGTGGCGTGGACCGCGCGGGGGGGTTGGTGGGTTGCCAGGCAATAGGCCGCCAGCGAGCCGGCCGCCTCGCCGATTGCCCATTCGACGGGGTGAAGGCGATAGCAACCGTTGGAGATGTGCGTGGTTCCGAGGTTTTTGCAGGCTGGCAACAGGTTTTCCACGCGTCTGGGGATGAGGCTCCCGAGTGGAACCTGAAACGGGAGCGAGCCGATATCGATGTAATTGTCGCCGCCGGTGCTGGGGTGCAGGTCGATGCGGTAGGCACCGACGCCGACGCTATCGGCGAATTTCGCGGCGGTGACGTCGTCCTTCTTGAGCTCGGCGCGTCTGGCCTCGAGGCCGACGTGGCGTTCGGTGATGGTGAATTCCGCGGCGATTCGCCGCGATTCGCGGATGTAGACGGCCATGGCCAGGCCGTCATCGGTGCCGACCAGGTCGTTGCGAAGTTTGAGTCCTTTCCAGCCGGTCTTGCCGTCGGGTCGCGGGCACTCGGTTTGTAGCCAGTGCAAGAGCGAAAGGCTGAGCTGCCTGGCCTGGGCGAGGTGGTTCGCGGCGGTCTCTTGCGTGATGCCGGGCCCGACCAGGGGTCCGAGCAGGTAGTCGTTTTGCGGCCAATTGACCAGGGTCGCGCCCGAGCTGCCGGGGTAGGAGCCAGGCTCGAAATTTCGCGGGTCGATGATCCGGCGATAGACCCACAGGCCGGCCCCTGCCCCGCGGGGGTCGAGGCCGCGGCTTACCGGCTTTTTGGAGATCGGGTCGGTGTAGGTCAAATCGAGGAGCTTGCCCGGCCAGTCGGGCCGGAGCTTGGGCTGGTAGTCACGCCAGAAGGCATAATTCGCGGGCGGGTCCCCGACGTGGTCCTGGCCGTCGATGTATTCGATGGCGAAACAGGCCGTGATGGCCTGTTGATTGAGGGGCCCTGGTTGGTGGGGCGCGTGGGGCTCGCCGGTCTGGTCGTGGGATTCGGCGCCGACGACGTGCTCGACACCGGCGAGGGGGAGCAGGTCGCCGAGCTCGGTGGCGTCGAGGAAATAGGGGGCGACCAGGGTCCGCGCGTGCTGGGAGGGCCGATGCGCGACCGTGACCGATCGGACGCGGTCACCGACGACGTCGGCGGCGGTGGGTTCATGCTCGAGCAACAGGATCAGGTGCCCGTTCGAGGCGTATGGGGCGAGCATCGCGCACAGGGCCGCGAGGGCGACGGCGGGCTCGTGGCAGAGTCTCGAAACGTTGCCGCCGCCGGGGTTCAGGAACAGGGCGTTTCGGGCCTGGGTGGTGAGTGGGTAGTCGCGGCGGTAAATGTCGCGGATGGCCTTTCGGAGTGCCCGATACGAGGCATTCGCGCCGAATTGCTCGATCCACGGGTGCTCGTCGGGGGGGACGGCCTGGGCGGTGAGCTGGCCGCCGATCCAGCGCGTCGGCTCGGTCATGACCACGGTCCGCCCGTGTCGGAGCGCGGCCAGGGCGGCCGCGCAGCCGCCGGTGCCACCCCCAATGACGACCACGTCCGAATGGATCTCATTCCCGGCGGTCCAGGCCCAGGCTCGGGGTCCGGAGAAGGCCGCCAGACCCACGCCACCGCCCGCGAGAAAACGTCGCCGCTTCATGTCGTGTTGGATCCCCTTGGCAAATCACCACCGACGCTTGATAATTCATCGGCGGCTTGCGTGATCATGGTTGGGCCAGGGCCTCGTGGCGGAATGGCAGACGCGTCGGTCTTAGGAGCCGGTGTCCGAGAGGACGTGGGAGTTCGAATCTCCCCGAGGCCACTCAACCAAACACGTGCCCGCGACCCTTTTCATGCTCAAACCGTTTGACAACCGGTTCGGGCACGATACCATGAAGAGAGTAAACCCGCCCCGCGTCGTCCCTGTCGAGACGCACAAGGCAATGGTTGGCGTCGATCTGTCGGCCCACCACTCGATTTCGGCTGACATCCGCCGTGACATTGCTCGCATGGCCAAACATCGACTGTCGCCTGATCGACCCGCGCCCAGCCCTGGCGATGGAGGTCATTCGTCATGATCGGCCTCAAGGAGCTCGCGCTCTTGGCGGTGGTGGCGCTGGCGCTCTATGGACGCTCGGGCGTGTTCAAGAGCCGGCGTTTCCAGCGGATTCGCCCCTGGCTGAGCCCCGTACGACGTGGCCCGGCCCGGCCAGTCCCGGCCAAGCACTGGCTCGAGGGAAATCGCCTGTTCTGGTTTTTCACGATCCTTGCCGTGGCGGCCCTGGTCACGCTCATTGTCACGCGAGCCTGGATCTTGCGCGGATCGGCCTGAGCCCGGTTCCATCGGCCCTTGTGCCTGGTCTCCAACCCATGAAGTTACGAATTCACCCGATCGCCTTCTCATCCACGGGAGTTTCCTAGCCATGACACCGCTCGCGTTTATCGGCAGCCTGGGCATGCCCGAGATGCTCATCATCTCGTTCGTCGCCCTGCTCATTTTTGGCAACCGGCTTCCCAGCGTGATGCGATCGCTCGGCAAGAGCGTCGTCGAATTCAAGAAGGGGGTCTCCGGCATCGAGGAAGACATCGACCAGGCCGTGACGGCCGCCGACAAGAAGCCCAATCCCCCCACCCCGTAAGCCCCGTCGACCCGCGTTGTATCACCTGAATCACGATAGCCTTGTGTTTTTGAGGAGCGAGCCATGTTTGGTCTTGGACCGCCGGAGATGATCATCATCATGGGGC
>JAKBAP010000045.1 GCA_021808995.1 Planctomycetota bacterium
TATTGAGGCGCTACACTAGGAGGTTCGGTCTCATAGTGGGCATCCCTTCAGAGTGACTCGCCTGGCGCGGGGTCATCCTGACCCGCGACATCCCTCCAGATGAGTGGCGGCAGCATAGCCGCATCTCCAAAACGAGTAAATGCCGACCCTCGCGGACGCCTCGAGCCGCCTCGACCCCGGATCTCCGGTCAGAACGACTTTCTTACTCACCGAGCGGATGTGCTTGCCCCAATCATCGGGTGATTGTTCGTCTCCCTTGATCATCTCGTATTCAGCTAGCAGTATATGACTGTTGTCCATCGCCATGGCTCGGTCACCGGTGAGTGTGCGACCCTTGCTCGCCAGGAGCTCGCGATCGACCTTATGCACTTTGAGCAGGCGAGTCCGGTTATCACGCCCCCCGCCGGTGTGAGGAGGATTGCGGCCGCGTGGGTCGTCTTGAACGACTCAAACCTGAAAGTCATGACCGCCTTGTCTGAACATACGGTCGAGCGATGACGGGGAGACGCGAACGACCGCGGCGAACCAAAAAACGGGCCGCGCGTCCTCATGGTGGGACGCGCGGCCAGTCGGGGTTCGCGGGGGCTCAAAGGTGGCTGGGGTTGCTCAGCAGCCGGTCAGGTGCGAGTATTCCTGGCGGTCGATGCCAAGGCGGTAGACCAGGTTCTGGAACTGCTCGACATGCTCGTCGTCGGTCGAGTGGAGATGCTCGGCCTCGGAGATAAATTTCAACGTGTCGTCACGCTTGAGGCCGTATTGAACTAGGATTTCCTCGAAGGGCCGGAGGTCGTGAGCATAGATGAACAGGAGCTTGTGCTCGTCGAACTGCACTTCCGTCGGTCCGTTGGGGTTCAAGGCGGCCATGCCCGTGCAGCCGTCGTTGAGCAAGAGCTGCTCATAGTCGTAGAGCGTGCTCTTCAAGATCACGTTGTCGATCTGCTCGCGGTAAAGGTCGGAATGCGAGCCTGGCTCGGAGTCGTGGCTGGACTCCATGACCACGTCGACCACCTCGCCAAGGGGGTCAAGCAAGTCCATGAAGACGTCGAAGAGATGCTCCGCGGAGACCGAGGCCGCCAGGACCGGCATCCGATTGCCACTCTCGGGATCGCGATAGGTGTCGCGGCGATAGCCCGCGCGGGGCACCACGTCGAGACCAATCGAGGGACGGACCGCGTCAGTCAAGGTGAAATTGCCGTAACGCCCGACGCGAAGGTGTGCGTCAAGTTGATCCTGGCTCAAATCATCGAAGCTCGTACGAGCGACGCGAGATGGATTATTGCGCAGAACGCGCTCAAGAAAGCGCTGAAGAAAACTCATCGAAAGGCCCCCTCCTAAACCGCGACGAACACCCGGAATTTCAGGACTCAAAAACCTCGGTCACCGCGCCAAACGGTCTTGGGTGTCATTCCCAAGCTGTGCCATCCCAGGCATCCGTTTGACACCGCGCCCAAGGGAGTTTGAATCCACCCCGGGGACGGGCGCCTTTCCATTGGCAACGCTCTCGCGCGACCCTTTCATATATAACACGCAACGATCCAAAAACGGCGACGACCCACGTTTTTCACCGCCGCCATAATCCCCCGCATCCTCCATTTAACGCGTCAGGTCGACGGAAACCCAAACGATCGTCGCCAACCTCGCGAAACGGGCGATTGCTCCAGAGTGCAAATGCGATACCGGTTGAAAAAAATGGGTGAGAAAACCTCGTGCGACTCGATATCCGCGAAACTTGAGTCAAGTTTGAAAAATATGGGCTCTCGAAACGAGAAGTCAACCGTACAATCGCGTCGCACTCATTTTGTAAGCCTTGGCCGCTGGTCCTTACAACCCCTTCTCGACACGAATCTCCGGCGGCTGATTCGGGAAATCAACATTCCACCGAGAATGTCCCCGGAAGTCGATTTTTGAGGGCGTCGCTCATCGGTCGGGGGGGTGATATACTCGGGACCCATGGCGCTTCCGCCTTGGGGGCCGTTGCGAAGCGCCCTTGATTTCCAGTGGCGATGCGAGTGTGCGTGCGGGCGCGGAAACGTGCGAGGGGAGGGGTGGCGGTCATGGCATGGGATCAGGTGGAGCGCTATCTGGCGGAGCATGGTCCGGCGTTCGTGGAGCAGCTCAAGGATTTGATCCGGATTCCGAGCGTCAGCGCACAGCCGGCGCATGACAAGGACACGAGGCGGGCGGCGGAATTTATTCGCGACGACCTTCGCGCGATGGGGCTTGAGGCGGTGCTGATCGAGACGGCCCGGCATCCGATTGTTTTCGCGGAGTGGACCGGAGCGCCTGGCAAGCCGACCCTGCTGGTCTATGGGCATTACGACGTGCAGCCGGCGGAGCCGCTCGAGCCGTGGCTTTCGCCGCCGTTCGAGCCGACGGAGCGAAATGGCAACCTTTATGCCCGGGGCGCGACCGACGACAAGGGGCAGATGTTCACCCATTTGAAGGCGGCCGAGGCGTGGCTCAAGACGACCGGCGGCTTGCCGGTCAATGTGAAATTCATGATCGAGGGCGAGGAAGAGGTTGGCGGTGCCAGCCTTGAGAACTACATGGCTGAGTCGGCCGATCGGCTGGCCTGTGATTACGCGGTGATCTCGGACACGAGCCAGTTCGCCCCTGGCATGCCGGCGGTGACGTACGGGCTCAAGGGGCTGGCGTATTTCGAACTCACGGTGACGGGGGCCGACCGCGACCTGCATTCGGGGACCTTTGGCGGGGCGGTCGCCAATCCCTTGAACGCGCTGGCCCAGATGCTCGCGAGCCTCAAGGGGCCCGATGGGCGGATCCAGATCGCGGGGTTCTACGACACGGTCAAACCCCTGGAACCGTGGGAACGCGAGGAGTTTGCTCGGCTCCCCTTTTCGGAGCGCGGGTTCCAGGATGAGCTCAAGGTTCCGGCCTTGTTTGGCGAGGAAGGGTATACGACCCTCGAGCGTAAGGGGGCGCGGCCGACCTGCGACGTTCATGGTCTGTGGGGTGGTTATTCGGGTCCGGGTCCCAAGACGGTCTTGCCGTGCGTGGCGGGGGCCAAGTTTAGCTTCCGGCTGGTTCCGGATCAGGAGCCGGCGGAGATTGAGCGGCTCGCGCGGGCGCACATCGCGCGGGTGACGCCGCCGGGGGTCCGGTGTGAGCTCACGACGCATCATGGAGCGCCCGCGGTGTTGGTCAACGTGGACACGCCGGGGATGAAGGCGGCGGCCCGCGCGGTCGAGCATGGGTTTGGGGCGAGGCCGGTTTTCATTCGTGAGGGGGGCTCGATTCCGGTCGTTGGGTTGATCAAGGAGCGACTTGGCGTGGATACTCTGCTTCTCGGATGGGGGCAGAACGACGATAATCTTCATGGTCCCAATGAAAAGTTCTCACTCGCCGACTTTCACCGAGGCGTGAAGGCCGCCGCTCGGTTATTGCTCGAGCTTTCGAACTGAAACGCCCCAGAGGCCATGATCACGCCATGTTGGATCTGAAATACGTTATCGCCAACCTTGAAGCGGTCAAGAAAAACTGCCTGGACCGGAACGTGCCGGCCTCGGTGGTCGAGGATCTCGAGAGCGCTGTCGCGATCGAGGGGGAACGCAAGGGGCTCTTTCATCGTGTCGAGGAGACTCGGCGGCGGCAGAACGAGGTCGCCCAGGCGACGGGCAAGGAGCGAGACGCGGCCAAGCGAGGGCTGCTCATCGACGAGGGGAAGCAGCTCAAGGCGGCGGCCGCCGAGCTCGAGGACCAGCTCAAGCGGCTCGACGCCGAGATTCACGAGCGGCTCAGGCGCGTTCCCAACCTCACCCACCCCGATGCCCCCATCGGGCCCACCGAGGACCTGAGCAAGGAACTCCGCAAGGTCGGCGTCCCCAGGGTCTTCGACTTTCCCGTTCGCGACCATGTCGAGATTGGCAAGAGCCTCGATCTGATCGATTTCGAGACCGGCGGCAAGGTCAGCGGGACCGGGTTCTATTTCCTCAAGAACGACGCGGTCTTGCTCGAGCTGGCGCTCCAGCAGTTCGCGATGCATCGGCTGATCGCGGCGGGCTTCACCCCTGTGATCACGCCGGATCTCGCGCGTAATAGTATTCTGGAGGGGATCGGGTTCACGCCGCGCGGGGTCGAGACCCAGGTGTACTCGGTTGAGCACACGGATCTTTCGCTCGTCGGGACGGCCGAGATCACGCTGGGGGGGATGCTGGCCGACACGGTCCTGGACGAGGGGGCGTTGCCTCTGAAGTACGTGGGCCTTTCGCATTGTTTCCGCACCGAGGCCGGCGCGGCCGGGCGGGCGAGCCGAGGACTCTATCGGGTGCATCAGTTCACGAAGGTCGAAATGTTCGCGTTCACGACCCCGGAGACCTCGGGTGAGGCGCACGCGGGGATGCTCGCGATCGAGGAGGATCTGTTCCAGTCGCTGGGCATTCCGTATCGGGTGCTCGACATTTGCTCTGGGGATCTGGGGGGGCCGGCGTATCGCAAGTTTGACATCGAGGCGTGGATGCCCGGCCGGGGGACGGCCGGGGAATACGGCGAGGTCACGAGCACATCCGATTGCACCGATTATCAGGCGCGGAGGCTGGGCATTCGCTATCGACCGACGGGCCAAAAGGGGACCAAGCTCGTCCATACCTTGAACGGGACCGCGCTCGCGTTATCGAGGGCGCTGATCGTCGTCCTTGAGAATTACCAGAGGGCGGATGGCCTGGTCGATGTTCCCGACGTTCTCAAACCTTACGTGGGCAAGGACGTTCTGGGGCGACGATGAACAACACGTCCCCTCGGCACGTAAGGGATCGAGGCTGATCCATCCGCCGTCGATCGATGGGTGGGACGATTCGCGTTGGTCGGGATGCCGCTTCGTGGGATCCGTGGGGGAGCCGTGATGCGACATCCACTCTTGGTTCCAGACCTTCGCGAACTGATTCGCGATGGCGAGGTCGCCGGGCTTCGCGACTTCATCGCGGAGTACCACCCTGGGCGGGTCGCGGAGCTGATCGAGGATCTCGAGACCGACGATGGCGATGCCTTGTTCCGGATCCTTCCGACCCAGGGCCGGGCCGAGGTGCTTTCGTATCTCGAGTCCGAGCGCCAATCGCGGCTGGTCGAGTCGATGCCTCCCAAGGACGCCGCCGACCTGCTCCACCTGATGTCGCACGACGAGCGCGCCGACCTGGTCAACCGTCTGGGCGAGGATACCATCGACCCGGTGCTGCCGTATCTTGCCCAGGCCGAGCGTGACGACATTCGCCGGCTCGCCAGCTATGAGCCGGGGACCGCGGCCTCGGTGATGACGACCGACTACGTGACGCTGCCGGCCCGGATTACGGTTCGAGAGGCTCTCGAGCGCATCCGCCGCGAAGCACCCGACCGCGAGACGATCTATTACAGCTATGTGGTGGATCAGGATCGAAAGTTGATTGGCTTTGTCTCGCTCAAGCGGCTGATCCTGTCGAGGAGGTCGGCGACGGTCGAGGAGATCATGAAGCGCGACGTGATTCGCGCCCGCGCGGACGAGGACCAGGAATCGGCGGCCCGCCAGATCGACAAGTACGACCTGATCGCGATCCCCGTGGTTGATGCCTCGGACATGCTCGTGGGGATCATCACCCACGACGACGCGATGGATATCTTGCGTCAGGAACAGACGGCCGACATGCTGGCCTTTGGCGGCGTCACCAGCGGCGCTGAGTCCGCTCAAGAGACCTACTGGCAGGGCCGGGTCGTGCAGGCCGTCAAGCGGCGGATCGGCTGGCTCCTGTTTTTGTTCCTGGCCGGGTTTCTCACCAAGCACGTCTCCCATTTCTTTCGGGGGGTTCAGCTCAAGCTGCCGGACCTCATGGATTTTGTCCCCCTGATGATCGGCACCGGGGGCAATGCCGGCAGCCAGACCGTCGGAACGATCATCCGCGCGATGGCGCTTGGCGAGATCAGCCATGCCGACGGCGTTCGCGTCATTTTGCGGGAGTGGTTGACGGGATTTCTCCTGGGCGTTTCGCTGGGGGCGATTGGATTTGTCTATATCTGGATCATTCACGGTAGCTGGGCCTTCGCCGCGGTGATTGGCCTGGCGACCCTGTTTATCTGCATGTGGGCCAACATCGTGGGGGCGCTTGTGCCGTTCCTGGCGCGGCAATACGGCATTGATCCGGCGGTTGTCTCGGCCCCGTTGATCAGTACCATGGTCGACGCCACGGGGCTCGTGATCTTTTACAGCGTCGCGATCGTGATCCTGATCAAGCTCAGCGGGTGACCCGGCTGCTCGGGTCCGGAAAAATCGTCGAATCCCTAAGATTTGGCCCGGTCCTAGGGGCGTTTTTCGGTTGCCACGGTCGGCTTGACAGAAAACTCAGGAACCACTAACGTTCGCCGTCCGATATCTCCAGGGAAGGAGTTCGCGCGGGACGCCGGGCGTTTGAGTTCGAGCAGTCCGCGCCGTCAAGGGAGTGATCGCCGATGAGTGCAGCGCCCAGGTCCTTATCCGTTCCCGCCCTCAACCTCAAGGCCCAATACGAAACCATCCGAGATGAGATCGAGCCGGTGGTTCGGCGGGTTCTCGAGAGCCAGATGTTCGTGTTGGGGCCGGAAGTCGAGGAGCTCGAGAAGGAGCTCGCGGTTTACTGTGGTTCGGCGCGGGCCGTCGGTTGCGCGTCGGGAAGCGACGCGCTGTTGTTGCCTCTGATGGCGCTTGGCGTGGGGCCGGGCGATGAGGTGATCACGACGCCATATTCGTTTTTCGCGACGGCCGGCTCGATCTGGCGGACCGGGGCCAAGCCGGTGTTCGTCGACATCGAGCCTGATACCTACAATCTCGATCCCAGCCTGGTCGAGGCCGCCGTCACTCCGCGGACCAAGGCGATCATCCCGGTCCATCTTTACGGTCAGGCGGCCGACATGGACGCGATCGCGGCCATCGCCACCAAGCATTCGCTTCATGTGATCGAGGATGCGGCCCAGGCCATCGGGGCGTTGTACAAGGGGAAGAGGGTCGGGGGCCTGGGCCACATCGCCGCGTTCAGCTTTTATCCGTCCAAGAATCTGGGAGGGTTCGGTGATGGTGGCCTGATGACCACCGACGACCCGGTCGTCGCCCGGACGCTGGGCCGGCTCCGCGTCCACGGCATGGAACCCAAGTATTACCATCACGAGGTGGGCTTCAACTCCCGGCTGGATGCTCTTCAGGCGGCGATTTTGCGGGTCAAGCTCAAGAGGCTCGACGGCTGGACCTTTGAGCGCAGGCAAGCGGCGGCCCGGTATCACCTGCTTTTCGAGGCCCACGGGCTCACCGAATGGATCAGCCTGCCGCGAGAGCGCGAGGGCCACGTGTCGGTCTTCAACCAGTACGTGATCCGGGTGCCGGCCTCGATGCGCGACGCATTGCGAGAGTCGCTCTCGTCGCGGCAGATTGGCACCGAGATTTACTATCCGGTTCCCCTCCATTTGCAGTCCTGTTTCGCGTCCTTGGGCCACAAGCCGGGCGACTTCCCCCATTCGGAAGCCGCCTCCCGCGAGACCCTGGCCCTGCCGATCTATCCCGAGCTCACCGACGATCAACAGCGATTCGTGGTCGGCTCGATCCGACAGTTCATGGACGCCCACGCCCACGGGCGCCTGGCCGCCGACAGGGCCGCCTGACCAGCCTGGCACGGAGCGCGCTCAGTGATCGGCCTCGTCCACCGCGGGCGGGGCCGATTCTCCGCGCGCGGCCCGCGCCTCGTGAACCAGCCAGGTGATCGCCTCGCGATGCAGTCGCGAGAGATACGACTTGGAACAGCCCACGAGGGCGGCCGCCTCGTCCTGGGATTTCCCCTCCACATAGATCAGCCGGCAAGCCGCCGCATGGGTCTTGGGGAGCCGCGACAGCCAGTCCTCGACCGCGTCGACCGCCTCGATGTCGGTCCCGACGGGCTGGTCGGGCTTGATGCCAATCACCTGGCCGTATTGCTCGGCGTCCTTGCCCAGCCTCTGAAACACCGGAGCATCTTGGCGGTCGCCGCGAGAGCCGGTCGAATCGCGCGACCGCTGATAATCACGAAGCGCTCCCCGAATCCGATACCGCGCGAACGTCGCGAACCCCACCTTGCGCTCCGGGTCGAACGAACCGGCCGCCTCCACGAGCGCCATGAACGCCGTCGATTCCAGCTCGTCACGCTGGGCGGGCCAGTATCGCGCGATTCGCCCGGCCAGCGAGCTCGCCAGGGGCATATACCGAGACGCCAGCCTCCGCTGATCCTCGTTCAGCGGCGACCGCCCCTTCATCCGGGGAACCCCGGCCGACGCCGATCCCGAATGCGAGAGCGGAATCGTCTCTCGCCCCGGCTCCACGCGCCTGCGCGTCCGCTTGTCGTCTCGCTCCACCGTCCACCTCGCTCGCGCCAACGGAACGATCATCGCCCGGTCCTCGCCCCGACTCGCGTCCAGGCGGCCTATCCCCATGCTCGATCCGTCCCGCCGCGACACCCACGATCGCTCCATCCGCATCGCCCCACCTCGTCGATTCTCGAAGACCCTATCTCATCACCTTAGTCCCTTAACCACAAGATATCCGACGTAAACGGGAAGTCAAAACCGCCCACGAAAATTTTGTTGACCCCGTCCCCTTCATGTCGTAGGCTAGTTTCCCGCCTCTGGGGAGAGTGGAACGACGTCCCGTAAAAGGGAGGATTCGTGGATCCCGATTTGGACGAAGCGTGGGTGGATGGTGTCAGGAGTTCACTCGTTGGCTGGTTTCGCGAGAGTGCCCGTCCGTTGCCGTGGCGGCGGGATCGCGACCCGTATCGGGTGCTGGTCTCCGAGTCGATGCTCGTCCAGACGACGGTGAAGGCGGTGGTTCCTCATTTTGAGCGATTCACGGCGCGGTTTCCCGATTTCGAGTCGCTCGCGGCGGCCGACGTCGAGGACGTGGTGAAGGCCTGGGAGGGCCTGGGCTACTACCGGCGAGCGCGGCAGCTTCACGCGGCGGCCTCGCGGATTGCCCGCGATTTTGGGGGTCTGATGCCCGACGACCCTGGCGTGGTTCGGGACTTGCCCGGGGTCGGTCGTTACATGGCGGGCGCGATTCTGTCGTTCGCCTTCGATCGGCCCCAGCCGATTGTCGAGGCCAATAGCGAGCGGGTGATCGCGCGCCTGTTGGCGCTTCGCGGCGATACCAGGACCGGGGCCGTCCGCGAGCGAATCTGGCAAGCCGCCCAGCGAATGGTCCCACCCCGCGAGGCTGGCCGGTTCAATCAGGCCTTGATCGAGCTGGGGGCGCTTGTCTGCTCGCCCAGGCGGCCGGCCTGCCTGGTCTGTCCCTTGACGTCGTATTGCCGGGCGCGTGGGGCGGGCCTTGAGCAGGCGATTCCCGAGCCGCGGGTCAAGGCCCCTCCGTTGGCCGTTGTCGAGGCATGCGCGATCGTCTCCCAGGGGGGCCTTGTCCTTGTGGTTCAGCGCGGCTCTGGGGGGCTCTGGGAGCGGTTTTGGGAGTTCCCCACGGTCCATGTCGAGGGAGCGGACCCGGGGGGCCGATCGAGCATCGGGCCGGTCGACCTTTCGAGCGGACTCCCACTTTTAACGGGCGTGCAGGCACGGATCGGCTCATCCGTCCGGACGATTCGCTATTCGGTTACGAAACACCGGGTCGAGCTGAGAGCGCACGAGGGGGAGGCCGTCTCGGGTGAGCTCAGGCCGGGACCAGGCTTGATCGACGCACGGTGGGTCGATCCGCGATCGCTGGCGAGCCTGACCATGAGCTCGGCCAGCCGCCGTCTCGCGACGTGGGTGGCGAAAGAGGCCCTCGACCGGGAAGGCGAAGCGCCCGGCCGAGCCAGCCAGTAAAGCGGCCACGGCCCGCGCTGGCGAGCGCAGGCGCGATTCCCGCGAAACCGGTGTGGTCAGTCGTAGAAGCTGTCTTTCGCGAGTGGTCCTTGCCTGCACTCATTCGGCAGAGTGCCCCCCGCGCGGGTGATGAGCTTGGAATAGACCGTCCCATCGATGGTTTTCGAGATAAACCGGACCGAGCCATCGCAAAAACCCATGTTGCAGCCGAGGGGGTGGGGGCTGTTGGAAAAGGGAAACGAGCCCTCGATGGTCAGTTTCTGACCGAAATTGATGTCGGCGTGGGTGCCGACCGTGTTGGCGAGGGCCCAGTCTGGTCCGTCGATCGAGCCCTTGGGTGCGAGGCCCCCGGATGTGCAATCGAGTGATTGGGGAAAGTTTCCGCTCCCACAGACATTCGAGGGCCCGAAAAACGATGTGAAATTGGGGAGCGGAATGGCCCAGTTGGTCGGCAGCCCCCGCGAATAAGACGACGGCCCCGCGCCCACTCCGGTCAGGGAGTTCTCGCTGACGAGCAGGGTATTGGAAGCGCCATCAAGGATGCCGGCGGGCGTCGAGCGGACGTTCCAGGGAATCGTCACATCGGCGGCCATGCCCTTGGGGAAACGCGTCTCAATGAACATCACGCCCAGCTTTTGCGTGACGTCGATCGTCCCCGACCAGCCAAGCCGGCTGGGTGCCCAGGTGAGGGGCCCCGAGGTGGTGGTTCCCTTGCCGTCGGTCTGGCCGCCGACCCAGCCGACGGGGTAGGCGTGCCAGAGAGCAAAGCCGCCATTGACGACGTAGCTCTGGTTGCCGCCGCTGATGCGGACCGTCGCGTCATCCGGACAGCGTAGGACGCCGATCCCGGTACTCGCGATCTTGTGATTGCCGGCCCGGCCGAGCATGTGGACGGAACGGTCGAAATAGGGGACGGCGTATCCATCGACCTCCATCGTCCACTCGTCGTGGAGTTCCATATTATCAAGATAGGGCAGGATGGGGACGACCCAACTGTACATCGGGACGCCCCGGGGGGCATCGGGCGCGCCTGGGAAATAGGTCGGCACGACCGAGACTCTGGGGTCGGTGTTACCACGCCTGAGGTTCTGAAGGGTGATTTCGTCCTCGGCGAAGACGCCCGACGGGGGAAAGGCCCCATGGGCGTTGACATAGCCCAGTAGGCCCAGCGTGACGTTTCGCAAGTTCGACTGGCAGTGCATGCGCGTGGTGCAGACGTAGCCGCACCTCTGGAAACTGACCGCTTCGATCGCGATCATCATCGCGATGGCCACGACCGCGATCACCACCATCCACTCCATGAGGGTGATGCCCCTGGGACGAGACCGACGACCACGAGACGTCATGACCGGTCCTTTCACCAACAGAGGGGGGTGCTTGCCGTGGTCTCCGGGGTCAGGTCAGGGGATCACGCCGGTTGCGGGGCCAGCCATGCGGGGGCGGACTGTTCGTAACGGCGGATGGCGGCGTCGTGGGCCAGGGTTTCGGCGATCGCGTCCAGGCCCTGGATCAGCCGATGGCGCTGGCCTTCGGGTGTTTCGAAGGCGAACGCCGACCCCTTCGCCCCATCCGCATGCAGCGTGAGGGTCTGCGCGGTCAGGTCGATGGTCGCCTCGGCCGTGCCGGGCTGGTCGCGGACGGCCTGGGCCAGGATCGCCCAGTCGGCCGGGTCGAGCTCGATCGGGAGCAGGCCGTTGTTGTAGGCATTGGATTCAAAGATATCGGCGAATCCTTCACCCTTTCCGGGCGCGACGACCGCTCGATAACCACCTTGCATGACGGCCCAGACGGCGTGCTCGCGGCTGGAGCCGCAGCCGAAGTTGCGGCCGACGACGAGGATGCTCGCCCCCTGGAAGGCTTCGGCGTTGAGGGGAAAATCCGGGGCGAGTGGGCCGTGCTGGTCGGGGGCGTCGGCCTCGGGAGCGCCTCCGGGGGCGTAGCGCTTGTCGGCGAAGAGCAGGGGACCGAAGCCGGTGCGCTCGATGCGTTTCAGATACCGTGCGGGGATGATCAAGTCGGTGTTGACGTCCCGCCAATCAAACAAGGCCAGGCGGCCGCGGTGGGTCTTGAAGGGTTCCATGAGTGCTCCTCTCGGGACGGTCAGGCTCGGGGGTCGAGCAGTTTTCGGACGTCGGTGAATCGGCCGGTGACGGCGGCCGCGGCGGCCATGGCGGGGCTGACCAGGTGGGTTCGGCCCAGGGGTCCTTGCCGGCCCTCGAAATTGCGGTTGCTGGTGCTCGCGGAGCGCTGGTGGGGCTCGAGCCGGTCGGGATTCATGGCCAGGCACATGCTGCACCCGGATTGACGCCACTCGGCCCCAGCCTGGGTAAAGACGCGATCGAGCCCCTCGGCCTCGGCCTGTTTGCGGACCGCCTCGCTGCCGGGGACGACCAGGGTCCGCACGCCGGGGGCGGTATGCCGCCCCTTCATCACGTGGGCGGCCGAGCGGAGGTCCTCAATGCGGCCGTTGGTGCACGACCCGATAAAGACGACGTCGACCGCGATCTGGTCGATCGGCGTGCCAGGGACGAGGCCCATGTATTCGAGTGCCCGCCGCGCGTCGGCGGGGGCGGCGAAGGGGGTTTGGTCGGGGCTCGGGACGACCCCTGTCACGTCGACGGTCATCGCGGGGTTGGTCCCCCATGTCACCTGAGGGGCGAGCGAGGAGGCGTCGAGGACGATGTTTCGGTCGAACGCGGTGGGATCGTCGGTGACGAGCGTTCGCCAGTCGGCGATGGCGGCCTCAAGGAGTTTCCCCTTGGGCGCGAAGGGCCGATCTTGGTCGGTGAAATAGGCGATCGTCACGTCATCGGGGGCGATCAGGCCCGCCCGCGCGCCGGCCTCGATCGACATGTTGCAGATCGTGAGCCGGCCCTCCATCGAGAGTGCCCGGACGGCCGATCCGTGATATTCGATGACCTGACCGGTGGCACCCCCGGTGCCGATCGCGCGAATCACGGCCAGGATCACGTCCTTGGGCTCGAGCCCCGGGGCCAACCGGCCGGTGATCTCGACCCCGAGCGAACCCGGGCGCTGACCCTGCCAGAGGGTCTGGGTCGCCAGCACATGCTCGACCTCGCTGGTGCCGATCCCAAACGCGAGCGCCCCGAACGCGCCATGGGTGCTGGTGTGGCTATCGCCGCAGACAATCGTCGTCCCTGGCAGCGTGAGCCCGAGCTCGGGCCCGATGACATGGACGATCCCTTGGCGTCCGCTGGCGATATCGTGCAGGGTCACCCCAAATTCCCGGCAATTGGCGCGGAGGGTCTCGATCTGCTTTTTCGAGAGCGGGTCGCGAATCACGAGCTGGTCGTCCGTGGGGACGTTGTGATCGATGGTCGCCACGGTGAGGTCGGGTCTGCGCGCCTGTCGCCCGGCCAGCCGAAGGCCGTCGAAGGCCTGAGGGCTCGTGACCTCGTGAACCAAATGACGGTCGATGTAGAGCAAGTTCGCCTGCTCGCTCGAGGTCACGAGGTGTCGGTCCCAGATTTTTTGGAAAAGCGTCGTCGCCATGGAAGTTGGATCTCTTACGAATCGGTCGTGGGTCCAGAAAACGGACAACCCCGCGTCGGCCCTGGTTCGGGCCGATGGCGGGGTGATCCGCGTCGAGAGCTAGACGAGGCCGAGCTCAGTTGGTGAAGGCGTCCTGCTCGACGGGGAGTTGCTTGCAGTAGATCGGCAGCTTGCTGCCGGCCGGGGTGATGATCTTGGCGTAGACGGTGCCGTCGATGGTGTTGGAGATAAACCGGACCGCTCCGTCGCAGAAGCCCATGTTGCAGCCGCCGGGGTGGGCGCTGTTGGAGAAGGGATAGGAACCTTCGATGGTGAGGTTCTGGCCAAAGTTAATATTGGTGAAGCTGCCGACCTTGTTGGCGTAGGCCCAGCCCAGTCCGTCGATGTCGCCACTGGGGGCGAGACCGCCCGAGGTGCAATCGAGCGAGCTGGGGAAGGTTCCGTTGCCGCAGACGTACGACGGCATGAAGAACGAGCTGAAATTGGGGAGCGGGGTGGCCCAGTTGGTGGGCAAGCTGTTGGAGTAGGGCGTGGGGCTGATGCTGACGCCGGTCAGGGTGTTTTCGCTCATCAGGATGGTGCTGCTGGAGCCGTCGACGATGCTGGTTGGGGTCGATCGGACGTTCCAGGGGATCCGGATGGTCGAGTTGGCGATACCCTGTGGGAAGACGGTCTCGATGAACATCACGCCCAGTTTCTGGGTGACGCCCAGGGTGGAGGGCCAGCCCAGGCTAGTCGGGGCCCAGATGAGGGGGCTGGTGGTCGGGGTGGGTGAGCCATCGATCTGGCCGCCGATCCAGCCGATTGGGTAGGCGTGCCAGAGTGCCCCGCCGCCGTTGACGACGTAGCTCAGGTTCCCCTGGCCGATCTGGATCGTGTTGTCGTCGGGGCAGCGAAGGACGCCGATGGCGGTCTCGGCGATCTTGTTGTTGCTGGCCTGGCCGACGATGTAATTCGTGGGGTCGTAATAGGAAACGGCGATTGGCCCGTTGGTGGTGGTGGCGTACATCGTCCACTGGTTGAACAATTCCTGGTTGTCCAGGTAGGGGAGGATGGGGACGACCCAGCTATACATCGGGACGCCGCGCTGGCTGGTGCTGCCGGGGAAATAGGTTGGCACGACCGAGCCCGTGGGGAGGGTGTTTCCCGAACCCAGTGAGGAGAGGGTGGTCGCGTCCTCGGAGAAGACACCGGCCGGGGGATAGGACTGTTTGTTGTTGGCGTAGCCCAGGATGGCGAGCACCACGTTTCGCATGTTGCTCTGGCACTGGGTGCGGCGGCCGGCCTCGCGGGCCGAGTTGATGGCGGGGAGCAGGAGGCCCACCAAGATGCCGATGATGCTGATTACGACCAGCAACTCGATCAAGGTGAAGCCAAGGCGGAGAGCCTGTCGACGAGGACGGGGAGTCATGAGCAGTCCTTTCGCGTGAAGAAGAGTTGCCGATCGTGAATTCTACCCCCGCGACGTCCCGGCTTTCAAGCGCGGGTCGTCGCGTGGGGGGTTGCATGAGGATGAGAACGAATCGAACCGTTGAGAAAAACCGACGGAAATCGCCTCGACGCGACCGATTGGCTCGCGCTTCAACGAATCAAGGCCATGAATTCATACGCCCGATCCTCCTCGACGTGGCGGGGTGGTCATTGGATTCTTTTCCGATAGACGACCGCTGACTGGAATTGTCCGGCGGCGGTGGGGTTGAAACCAGAGAGTCGCAGGCGGTCGACCAGGGCGAACTGGCGGAACCGCGTGCTCGTGCCGGCGGTGGCGCGGATCTCGGGGCCCATGATGTCGTAGGCGAGCCAGGGGGTCGCGCTTGAGGCCATGCCGAGGTCGCCCTGGCGCGTGACCTCGAAGAACCCGATCGTGACCCAGACGGCGTATTGATGGGTGCGGACGGTGGTGAGGTTCATCACCCTCTGCATTTCCTCGCTCCGCCAGAAGGGGTGCTGGCGGTAATCGGTCCCGAGATAGGTCGAAGGGGTCGCCACGAACGAGGATCCGAGCGAGGGGCTGTTAATGGTGGTTCCCAGGGTGCCTGCCGTCCCGGGGGTCGGCGTTCCCGACGTGCCGTCCTGGAAGATCGTCGTCGTGGTGGGGGCGGTGAGCGGCGTGACCGGGGGAGTGTAGTAGCTCGCGGCTGTCCCGTAGTACCTCGCGGGATTCCCCGTGGCGATTCCCGTCGGCCAGTAGAGGCTGGGGACGGCGTCGGTCAGGGCGGCGTAGAACGTCCCGATGCCGCCGCCGAAAGGCGTGTAGCTGATCGGCGGAAGCACGCCTGGTGTCGCCAGGGTGCTGGTGGTCAGCGGGATGACGGCATTATTCACGGTCGGGTCGCCGGTCTCGCTGGCATTGCTGGGAGCGGCGTTTTGCGTGAGGTTGAGGGTCGAGAGGTTGTACGAGGCCCCCACGCCGGGCGGCAGGTTGCCGGCGTAGGAATCCGGCGTCTGGAACAGCCGCCGGGCGGGGATCGGCGGGGGCGGATAGGGATAAAACGTCCCGGTGGTATTGGGCAAGAGCGGGTTCGCGCTCGCGATGGGGTATTGGTATGTCCCCATGAAGGCCGAGGAGGGGAAGCCCTGGAACGCGATGGCTGTCGTCCCGTTTTGCAGGAGCACCTCGGGGGCGCGGACACCGGGATCGCCCGAATAATAGGTCGACCCCGAACCGGTCGCGGTCAGGACCGGGCTGTTATTGACGGGGGGATTGGTGTAGGTGGTCGGCGGCAAGGCGGCGGGCCGCATGACGGTGTAATTGATGTCGGGGTACGACAGCGAATGGAACGGGATCTCGGCCGGCAGGCCCGCGCCGACGGTCCCCGACAACGGCATGACCGACGAATTCTGGCCCACCCCCCCCACGCCATAGCCAAACAGATAGCCCGAGCCGCCATGACGCAGGTTCAGGAACTGCACCCACGAGGCCTTGAGCCCGTTGGTATAGCGGGAGGCGGCGAGCGCGGTCGTGCCCAGGGACGAGTTGGAAATCGGGTCGAACGCCGTCATGGCGGGGTTTGAGTAGCTGGCGACGGCCGGCGAATTGGTGAAGCTCGCGCCCGCCGCGGCCATCGGGTAGGCGCTCCCTGGCGATCCGTTCGACAGGGTCGAGGTCACGACCATCGGGATCGGGTTTGAACCGGCCGGCAACGGCAAGGCATAGGTTCCATTAGGCCCGTAGTTCCCCGCCGGCAGCGGTCCGATCTGGTCGAAGTTGAGGCTCGTCTGGCTAAACTGGTCAAGGCCCGAGAGCCCGTTCGTCTGGTTGATCGTTTGCTTGCCCAGAAGGCTCAGGAAGACCTCTTCGTCGATGATTAGGTTCAGATTGAGCTGGCCGGGCCGGGAGTCCTGGCGGGACCAGTCGAAATTCGTCCCGTTCATGATCGGTCCGATGCCGCCGATCATGGGAGTGGGGACCTCGAGGAATTCGAACATCTTGAACCATCCGTCGGCCCCATTACCGCCGACCATGACGCCGGGGCCGGGAACACCGATGGTGGAGGTGTCGTAGTTGGGGTTCACGTTGGGATACAGGGTGCTCGTGGGGGCGATCGCTCCAAAGCCGGTATAGAAGAACCGATCGGACAGATACGGGAACGTGTGCGGCTGGATCGGCGGCGTGAAGGTGCCGATGGCCGTGTTCGCGCCGGTCGTGTACTGGGAGGCGTACCAGAACGGGGTCGAGGCGGTGGCGAAGGGCGACGAGGTCGCGCCCCCCAGGGCGGTCGAGCCTGGCGTGGGCCCGGCCCAGGCCGGGTTGTACTGCCCATTGATCGGGCTGCCGGAGTTCGCGGTCATGGTCGGAAGCGTGAACTGGAAGAGCGAGCCCGGCGTGGTCAGCGGGGTGATCTGGCTGAAGATGTTGGTGATATTCATGAGCGACGGCGCGAACTCGGCGAACTGCTTGGTGAAGAGCCCGGGAGCGCTCGCGGGGACCAGCATGAGCTCGGCCACGCTGCTGAAATCGCGGTCGTGGAATGGGAAATAGTCCCAGTTTTCGGGGTTAAAGGCACCGGAGCCAATCTCGTTTTCGTTGGCGAGGCCGAAGGTGTGATAGATGTACCCGGTGGCGGGGTTGTTGACCGTGTTGTTGTTATTCGAGTAGTAGATCCCCTGGGTGATCTGCTGGGGGAGAGGCGTTGAGAAGTTCGCCCCGACCAGGCTCTGGAGCGAGTTGGTCGTGGGGGAGACGATTTGCTCGGAATAACCATACCGGGTGTCGATGGGCGAGGGGGTGGTCGTCGGGGGGGCCGCGCCGGCGGAGTTCCAGACGGGGACGGCATGGCCGCCGCGATAGGGCTGGAACCGCTGGACGGAATAGATGGTGTTGGCGATCCCGTTGACGGCGGGGTTGCCGAGCGTGTCCTTGGTGATGTTCGTGCCCGTGCCGTCGATATAGGGCACGCGCATCGAGTCGATGACCCGCATCGGGTTGGTCGCGGAGACAGGCGCGAACGGGTTGGCGGGCCGCCTCAGGCAGACCCAGTAATACTGCGACGCGCGCTGGGCACCGGCCGTCGTGGCGATATTGAGCTGAGGGATCTTGTTCACATAATTATAGGGAGTGGTGGTCACGCTCGTGGTGCCGGTGGTCGCGATCGGGTTGGGCAGGACGCCGGCCAGGGTATTGCTCGGGTTCGTGAGGAACGCGGGGGTGACGGACCCGGGCGTGACGGGGTCGAAACCGGCCAGTTGATTGAGGGTCTGGAGCACGGCGGGGATGCCCACCCCTGGCGCTCCCCCCGCGCCCGTGGCGGTGGGGATCACGTAGCCGTTGCCATAGGTGGAGCTCGCCGGGGCGGTTGAGGCCTGGGCGTAGGTCACCCCGGGCATCAGGGGGCCGGCCTCGTAATACGCGGTCGTGGTCTTCGTCCCCTGGGTCGAGGTCGCCGAGGGGGGTGAGTTGCCGAAGACATAGAAATAGTTGGTCGGCAACGAGCCATTGATGGTCGGGGTCGAGGGGGGGATGACGATGTTGTTGCCCGAGGTCGGGTTGGCGGTGAGAGGCATGAGGACCACGTCGCTCGAGGTCGAGGCGAAGGGAGTGCCCGAGCCATTCGGATAGGTGGTCAGGAAGGAATCCGAGTTGAGCGGGGTCAGGGCGTAGGTGTTGCCATAGACCGGCAGCTCGCCGCGATAGGGGTCGGGGCGGCTATAGGGGTCGTCGGCGGTGAAGACCAGATCAAACGCGCCTCCGCCGTAGGGATTCCCCGAGGTCGGGTTGTAACCACCCAGATCGAGCTGGCCGTTCAGGGGCGAGGTTTGCGTCGGCTGCATCGTGCCCGCTTGCACCTGGGTATTCACGAGCTCGATCATGAACCGATTCGCGATTTGCAGGCCGGCGCCCTGCGCCTGATAGCTGTACTGGTAGAGGATCGCCTCGTTGATCGCGACCGGGTCGTATTCCTTGCCGTACTGGTCCAAGACCATGGTATTCGACGTGGTCGGCAGGACCGACGACGCGGGGAGGAGGGTCATGGGGGGCGTCGTCATGTTGGGAGCGGGGGGGGTGCCGGTGAGGCCCAAAAGGGGCGAGCTCAACACCACG
>JAKBAP010000487.1 GCA_021808995.1 Planctomycetota bacterium
ATAGCAAGTGCATTCTCATAGATAGATATCTGGCGTTGGTTCACCGGCTCGTTCCCAACGGCGAAGATCCATAAAGACGATTCTTGATCGGTGTGTCCCGTGGACCGCGACGCCGGCAATTCCCTGATGTGGGCGTCTGTTTTTGATTTCAGTCGACGACTACTCGGGGTAACCCCGTTGGAGGACGAATGAAGTTCGTCGAAAAAGGCGGTAAAATGCGAATCCAAGAGCGCGTATATGATGCCGCGACATTCGGCGGCGTGGCGAGGGGTCGAGGGGGTCGAAGCATGGGGATCTCATGGTCTCTTCGCGGACTCCTCCGGATTGGTTTCGGGGCCTTGCTGGCCATTCAGGCACAGGTGGGGCAAACCTGGGCCGGCTCGATCGTGGGTGTCCGATTCAATGGAGAGGGCGCGGCAACGCAGTGGACCAACGAGACCAGCCTGGGCACAACCAATAACCTCCTGAACGAGGCGGGCGCGAATTCGGGAATTTCATTGACCACCAGCATCACTGGCACCCTCAGTCGTGTTAACTATACGCGTGAACCGGACACGATCCCGACCGGCGAT
Source organism: Planctomycetota bacterium (assembly GCA_021808995.1). Lineage (GTDB taxonomy): Bacteria > Planctomycetota > Planctomycetia > Isosphaerales > Isosphaeraceae > JAKBAP01. The sequence continues at coordinate 573 of JAKBAP010000487.1, forward strand.
TCCAATCTGAATGGGATCAACGGTAACTTTTTTTGAGAAACCTCGTTCACGGCGGTCTTGAGCGGCCTGGCGGCGGGGGCGACCTACGATGGTTGGGTGTTCGCGGCGCGCGCGGATCGTCCGATCGATCAAGCCGTCACCATAACCGGCGCGACGACCACGAGCTTCACCCAGCTCGACCAAAATGCCCCGCAATTGGTCGTGAATTCCACGATCGGCAGTAGTTCTCGAGATCTCAATTCCTAGCTCGGACGGGACGGGACCAGGTTGGTGGCCAAGGCGCTCGATGAGCCATGTTCGGCGATGACCTGGTCGCGGTCTCGCCGCATGAGGCTCACTCTCGACTTTCACGGAATCTCCAGAATCCGTGGACGCACGCGTCCGACGGCTCGACATGGCGTCGGGCGGTGGGGCCGACTAGGATGGTTTGTCGCCCAGAGGGGCGCAAGGCTGATTGTTTCCTCTTGATCTCGAGGACTCGCGACGATGCGGCGCTGGCTATTTGGCGAGATTCGCGAAACCGACCTAGTTTCCCTGACATCGATCGTGCTCATGGCGGGGTTGTTCGTGGGATGGGAACCGGCCTTGGTTTGCCAAGCGGCCGAGCCCGCGCCCAAGCTGCGGATCGTTGTCGACGCGCGTGAACTGCCGCGGCGGCTCTTGCACTCGCGAATCACGATCCCCTGCAAGCCGGGCAAGCTCGTCCTTTGGTTTCCCAAGTGGGTCCATGGCACTCACGAGCCTTGCGGGCCGGTCCAGAATATCGCGGGGCTCAAGCTCCACGGGCCGGGGGGCGCGGCCATCCCCTGGCGACGAGACGAGCTCGAGCTCTATCGCTTTCTGTGCGAGGTTCCCGCGGGGGCGACCCAGATCGAGGCCGAGCTCGACGTGATCTGCAACGAGCCGGCCGTCATGGCGGCGGGGTATCTGAGCTACGGAAACTCGCGCGTCGGCATGATCAACTGGAGTAACTGCCTGCTCTATCCCGAGGGGTTCTCGTGCGACGACATTCAGGCCGAGCTCGCGGTTCTCCTGCCCGAGAAGTGGCTCTGTACGTCGGCCCTTAAGCCGATCTCGACCAAGACCATGGGTATGTCCATGTTCACAGGGGCGACCATTCTCGGAGCAACCGGTTCCAAGGTCGAGTTCGAGCCCCTTTCACTGACGGAACTCGTTGATCGCCCGCTCGTGGGGGGACTGAACCTGCGCTCGATCCCGCTCGACACGGGCGCTGGGCCGCCCGCGTTTCTCGACATCGTTTCCGATTCGCCCGCCGCGCTCGACGTCAATTCCAAGGTTGTCCCGCTTTATAGCCGCGTCGTCCAGCAGGCCCAGAGCCTCTTTGGCGCGTGCCATTACCCTGAGTTCCATTTTTTGATCGTCTGCTCGGATGAGCTAGGCTATTTCGGGCTTGAGCATCTGACATCGAGCATCAACGGGCTCAACGAGCGCGACCTGGTCGACGATGGGCGGCTGCGGGGATGGGTGGCGAATCTGCTGCCGCACGAGTATGCCCATTCGTGGTGCGGCAAGTTTCGTCGGCCCGCCGGGATGTGCACGCCCGACTTTCAGACGCCGCAAAAGACCGCGCTCTTGTGGGTTTACGAGGGGCTCGGCGAGTATCTGGGCGAGATCCTGATGGCGCGCTCCGGCTTGATCACGATGAATGAGTATCGGAGGACGCTGGCGGCGACGATTGGGGGTTTGTCGCATCGCGAAGGCAGGCGCTGGCGATCGCTCGAGGATACGGCGATCTCAACCTCGATGCTCCGCGGCCGCAGCCCGAATTGGGACGAGCTCAGGCGCGATCAGGACTATTACTTCGAGGGGATGCTGGTGTGGCTCGAGGCCGACGCCATCATCCGCGAGAAATCGGGCGGCGGGAAAAGCCTCGACGATTTCTGTCGCGCGTTTTTCGGCCCCAATTCCACGACGGCCAACGTGGCACCCTATGACGAGGCCGAGATCGCGAGGCTCTTGCACGGGCTCGCCGATTTCGACTGGGAAGGCTTCATCGACCGCCGCGTGCATCATCCGCTCGACTCGCTCCCGCTCGACGTGGTCAAGAGGCTGGGCTATCGCGTCTCGTATACCAACGAAGCCTTCGCCCATCCGATTCGCCGCGGCCGCGGTGGAATCGACTCCATGGATTCGCTGGGAATCGCGCTCGATGACGATGGCCGTGTCTTGAACCTTGTCCCTGGTAAGCTCGCCGACCGCGCGAAGCTCGGCTTCACGAGCAAGATCGTCGGCGTCAACGGCAAGACCTTTAGCGCCGGCCGGTTCCAGGACGCGATCAAGGATAGCGTCGTCAATCACAAGATCGAGCTCCTGGTCGTCGAGGACGACGCGTTCAAGACGATCGTACTGGACTATGCCGAGGGTCCCCGGCATCTGGAGCTGGTTCGCGACCCGTCGCGGCCCGACTTGCTCGCCCAAATCGCGAAGCCGCGCCCGATCGAGCCCACGAAACTCGTCGCGAATCCGCCGCTCGAGCCGCCAAAGGGCTACGTTTGTGCCAGGGCGCTGGGTCGAATCAAGGTCGATGGGAATCTGGACGAGGAATCGTGGAAGGCCGCTCCCTGGACCGATGCCTTTGTCGACATCGAGGGCGACATCCGCCCACGTCCGCGGTTTCAAACCCGGGCCAAGATGCTCTGGGACGCCGAATACTTTTACGTGGCCGCCCAGCTCGAGGAGCCCCACGTGCAGGGGACGCTCACCAAGCACGACTCGGTCATTTTTCAGGACAACGATTTCGAGATCTTCATCGACCCGGACGGCGACAATCACGAGTATTACGAGCTCGAGATCAACTCGCTCAATACCGAGTGGGATCTTTTCCTGAAAAAGCCTTATCGCAACGGTGGACCCGCCCGGAACGAGTGGGAGATCCCCGGCCTCTTGACCGGCGTGCGGATCGACGGGACGCGTAACAACCCCCTTGATGTCGATACCGGCTGGACCGTGGAGTTCGCCATCCCCTGGAAGGTGTTAGGCGAGTTCGCCCATCGTCCATCGCCCCCGCGCGACGGAGATCAATGGCGGGTCAATTTTTCCCGCGTCGAATGGCGATACATGATCAAGGAAGGCCAATATGTCAAAGTCCCCAACAACCCCGAGGCCAACTGGGTCTGGTCTCCCCAGGGCGCGATCGACATGCACCGACCCGAGCGCTGGGGGTTCGTGCGGTTCTCAAGGTTGCCCGCCGGTCGCGAGGGGGCGACCTTTAAGCCCGATCCCACGCTTCCCCTTCGTGATCAACTCATGGAGATCTATCATGCCCAGCACGCGTTTCACGACAAGACCAAGCGATGGGC
>JAKBAP010000488.1 GCA_021808995.1 Planctomycetota bacterium
GTGGCCGTCGTCGCGGGTGACGCGGTTCGAAAGGGACAAAAGCTCCTCTCGATCGAAGCCATGAAGATGGAGACCACCCTTTACGCCGAACGCGCCGGCCGCGTCGCCGAGGTCCTCGCCGCCGTCAGCCGCCAGGTCAAGACCGGCGAGCTCCTGATCAAGCTCAAACCCGAAGGATAGCCCCCCTCGAGATGACCTGAAACGGTGTTCCGGGCGGGTTGATCTCATCGCTAGAATAGAGCGATCCGAACTGGCCATGATTGGAAGGAGTGCAAGACAATGAGCCTCTCAAGCTCGACGACGCCGGCGGTCGTATACCCTGAGACGGACGGCGAACCGATGGCGGAAGGGAGCATTCAGTACCAGTGGATCGTCATGATCAGGGAGGGGTTGGAGAATCTCTTCGCCAAACGGCCCGACGTCTACCTTGCCAGCGACATGTTCTGGTATCCGGTCGAGGGCGACCCCGATATCCGCGTCGCCCCCGATGTGATGGTCGTGTTTGGCCGGCCCAAGGGGCATCGTCCTTCGTATAAGCAGTGGGAGGAAGGCGGAATCCCTCCCGAAGTCGTCTTCGAGATCCTTTCGCCTGGCAATCGCGCCGCCGAGATGAAGGACAAGCTCCGTTTCTACGAGCAACACGGCGTCACGGAGTATTACGTCTACGACCCCTACCGAGTCGAGCTCAAGGGATACCAACGATCGGCCGATAAACTGCGCCCGATGACCCGGCTCAACGGCTGGGCCAGCCCACTCCTGGGCGTGAGGTTTGACCTCTCCGGCCAGGAACTGGTCATTGTGCGACCGAACGGATCACCGCTCCGACCCGTTCAGGAAATCTTCAACGCCCTGGACGAAACCACGGCGGAGCTGGAGAGGACAGTGGCCAAGGCGGAAGCCATGGCCGCCAAGGCGGATGCGATCGCCGCCGAGCGCGACCGGATCGCTCGAGAACGCGACGAACTCCTGGCCACCCTGCGCGCGGCCGGCATCAAGCTCCCCGAATAGGACCGGTAGCCGGATGTGCTCGCCGGCTCCTCGCGATTCACGACTCGGTGGTGATCACTAAACCCCAGTCCGTGAACGGCCTTCGCGCGGCGACGATCAGGATGAGCGTGGTTCAATCGATGAAGACGTGCCCAGCCGATTCGAGGGCCTCGCGGGCGCGGGCAACGAGCTCGTCATGCACCAGGAGATAGTCGGTATGGAAGGTCGAGACGACGAAGACCGGCACGCCGGCCTCGGCCAGTGGCGCGGCCAGCGACGCCAAAACGCCGACTGTGTCGAGCTCGAACGGGCCGCGAAGTAAGAGCGCCCGCCAACCACCCGCGGATTCCAAGTGGCCAGGCACGTCGCTTTCAAGGCAGACAACCGAAAGCTCTTCGCGCGTCCGCGTGACGGAGACGAGAGCTCCTCTCGCCGCCCACCGCGGCCAGTCCGCGCTCGGAGGGAGGGCCACGATGGCGTAGACCTCGGGCAATACTTCGATTTCGAGCGGACTCATCGACTCATCTCGCGTGGTCTTGAGTACTCGGAGTTTCAACCCCATGATAGGCTCTTATGGGGTGTGATCCTAGTCTGTGACCTTCAGAGAATCTTCATGAGGTCCCTGGCCATCATCGAATCATGCGAGGGTTGTGGCGCGTGTTGCCAGGTGGTGACCCAGCCACCGTTTCGCCGGGACTTCGACGGCGTGGGCGAGGAGGCCTGGGAACGGCTCGCTCGTGATCATCGTGCGCTCCACGCCGGGCTACTCGCCGATCAAGACGAGCGTAGGCGGGCTGGCGGCCCGTTTCACGGAACGCCTTGCTTGTGGTACGACGCGGTTGGGGCGTGTTGCCGCCATTATGAGCTCCGCCCGCGCGCCTGCTGGGAATTCGCGATGGGAGGCGACGACTGTCGTGACGCGCGCCGCCGCGCCGGCGTCGAATGACCATGAAGACACCCGCCGGCATTGACGAGTCGGACGTGGCCTGGCCGCTTCGAGCGACGATGATCGCGCTCGAGGAGATCGACTCGTCCAGCGATCACGCGGCCCGACTCGCGCGCGAGGGACCGCTCCAGCCCCCCTTCATCGTCTGGGCGCGCAGGCAGACTCGGGGACGAGGTCAGCGCGACAATCAATGGTGGTCCGATTCCGGGAGTCTGACGTTTACGCTCGCCCTGGACCCGATCGTCCACGGGCTTCGTCGCGAACACGAGCCTCGGCTCGCGCTCACGACCGCCGTGGCGGTGATCGACGCGCTCCACCGACTCGATCTGGCCCCACCAGGTCTGGGCGTTCGCTGGCCGAATGATCTCGAAGTCTCCGGGCGCAAGCTCGGCGGCATCCTTCCCGAGCCGATCGAGACCGCGCTCGGCAGGCGCGTCCTGCTTGGCGTCGGGCTCAATCTGACGAGCCGATTCGACCAGGCTCCCGCCGAGGTTCAGTCGCTCGCGACCAGCCTTGAAGCGAGCCTCGAACACGGACTCGAAGCCAATCTCCCTCAACGCTTGCTCAGGGAGATCCTGGGCCGACTCGAGCTCGCGCTCCCCATGTTAGCGCGAGATGATTTCTCCCTCGCCGCGCGCTGGCGGTCACTGGACCTCCTTCTGGATCAATGGATCACGGTCGAGCGGGAAGGGACCTCCATCGAGGGCCTGTGCCGCGGCATCGGCGATGACGGCGCACTCAAGATCGAAGGCCCCAGGGGCGTGATTCACCTTCTCGCCGGCCGAGTCATCAGGAAACAACGACCCTGATGAAATCCGCCCCGCAATCCGGTCATCCGCCAGCCAGGGGATTTCGCTCCCTCACGTTCGAATCGAACGCGCGGCTTGTCATGAAGGTCGGCTTGCCCAGGAGGCAAAAGCCCGACGAACCCGCATCGTGTTCCGGGCATCGAATGCTATCCTGGTAGGGGACCGTCAACCGGAATACCACGCGAACCAAGGAGAAACGACGTGATCCTGTCTGGACCAAGAGTGATGCTTGGATGTGCTCGCGGTTTGCTCACCCTCGCGGCGATCCTGATCGGGCCGGTGATGGCCCGCGCTGACGAACCGGTATCGGCGCGGGTGGAATCGAACCTCGCGACGGCGCTTCCGCGGATCCGTCAGCACGCGTTTGACGGCGACCCGGCCACCGATTTCGCGTCGGAACAGAACGCGAGGGCCGGCGATCAACTGACTCTGCGGTTCGAGAAGCCCGTCGATCCAAGCTCCATCACCGTGGCGACCGATCGGCTTGAAGCAGGCTCGCTTGAGGTTTCCCACGATGGCCGCGAATTCAAGAAAGTCGCCGCCTTCTCAAACGGAGCCGCTCGCCTGGTATCCCAACAACACGGGGTTCTGGCGTTTCGTGTCGTCTCCGATCGGGCGATGGACCACCCCCTCGTGATCCGGGAGATCGCGATCGAATCCCAGCCGAGGGTCGCGCTGTTCGCCAACCCCGTCGAGTTCGTGCTCGATTCCAAGGACGCGCCCGAAATGCTCCCCTGGCTGAAACAGGCGGCTGAAATCTGCGAACGAGCTTATCCCATGATCAATCACGAGCTCGCGAGCCCGGGTTTCAAGCCGGCCAAGGTCATCCACATGGCGCTCAAATCACGCTATGACGGCGTCGCGGCGACCTCCGGCGACCGGATCATCGGGGCCGTCGGGTTTTTCAAGCGGAACCCCGGTGATTTTGGCGCGATGGTCCATGAGACGACCCACGTTGTCCAACACTATCAGGGCAACGAGAACCCCGGCTGGCTCGTCGAGGGTGTGAGCGATTATGTACGATTCTTCAAGTATGAGCCGGGCCATCTGGGCCCAATTCGTAAGAGTCGAGCCCGCTACGACCACGGCTACCGCGAATCGGCGGCGTTTCTGGCCTATCTGGTCAAGACCTACGATTCGCGGATCGTC
>JAKBAP010000046.1 GCA_021808995.1 Planctomycetota bacterium
TGGGAGGGCCTGGCGAGCGGCCGGGCCTGGTTCGACAACGGCAAGACGATTCTCTTTGGACTCGTGGGGGGCTATTTCGGCGTCGAACTGGCCAAGGCGATCCTAGGGGTGACGATCAAGACCGGCGATAGCTTCGCCGTGCCGGTCGCGGCGGCGGTGGCCGTGGGGCGGCTGGCCTGCTTCGTCGGCGGCTGCTGCTATGGCAAGCCCACCGGCCTGCCCTGGGGCGTCGTGTTCCACGACGGCGTTCCGCGCCACCCCACCCAGCTTTACGAAGCCGCCTTCCACGCCTCGGCCGCCCTGTTCCTGGCCTGGACCGAACGCAGGGGGCTCTTTCGCTTTCAGCGGATCAAGCTCTACCTGATCGCGTATCTGATCTATCGATTCTTCACCGAGTTCATTCGTCCCGAGCCCACGGTGGCGCTGGGGCTGACGGCCTATCAGTGGGGCTCGCTGGCCCTGATCCCGGTCTTCGCCTGGCTCTGGAGCCGCGACCAGGAACGTCCGCCGGCCGAGCCTGGGCCCTCCCCTGGCCCGGCCTAAGCAAGACCGATGGTGAGCGGATCGCCAGCCCGCGCTTGGCGCTCCTGGCATGGAGAGGCCACAATATGGGCTCGCTTTCGCGGACGGACCGGGGGGGCGAGCCCGAACCCCGCAAGCGGCCGGGTTGTCCAGCTTTCTCCCGGCGGGCCGATCCCGCGGGGAGACCTCTATCGTGTCGTGTATCTCGCGCGAGACCGTCGCGCTGTCGCGGAGCCTCTGTTTCATGAGTCAGTCCAGCTCGAGCCCCCTGAAGCGGCATCTGCTCTCCGCCCTGGTGCAAAACCAGCCCGGGGTGCTTGCCCATGTTTCGGGCATGTTTTCCTCGCGGGGTTTTAACATCGAGAGCCTCGCCGTTGGCGAGACCGAGGACGCCCAGCTCTCGCGGATCACCGTCGTGGTCATGGGTGACGACCGCCATCTCGACCAGGTGCGAAAGCAGCTCGAGAAAATCGTCACCGTCGTGAAGGTCCACGATATCTCACGCGAGGATTACGTCGAGCGCGACCTGATGCTGATCAAGATCAAGGCCCCGGCCGCGCTGCGGCCCGAGCTGGTGGCCCTGCTCCAGATCTTCCGCGGCCGGATCGTCGACGTGAGCCCGGACCTGCTCATGATCGAAATCTCGGGGCAAGAGAAAAAGATCGAGGCGTTCATCGATCAGGTCCGCCCGTACGGAATCCTGGAGCTGGCCCGGACCGGGCGGATCGCCCTGGTGCGGGGCGAACGGCCGTTCGAGCAACTCGACGCCCCGCCCCTGGACCAGGCCGAGCCCGAGCCAGGCGCGTCGTTGATTCAGGGTCACTCGGAATTGTAAGCGTGCTGACGCGGGCCGGGCTCTCGACCGGGCCCAGTCCGTGAGTCCATGTTTTTTCGTGGCGGTCCGCGATCCGCGAGGGATTCGGGCTCGATCCACGTTGTGTTTGAGAGGAGTCGTCGATGCCCACCGAAATGTTTTACGATCAAAACGCCGATCTCGCGCTCTTGAAGGGGAAGACCATCGCCATCATTGGCTATGGCAGCCAGGGGCACGCGCAGGCGCAAAACCTGCGTGATTCGGGATGCGAGGTGGTGGTTGGTCAGCGCCCGGGTTCGCCCAATTACAAGCTCGCGGAGAGCCACGGTTTCAAGCCGGTCTCGGCCGCCCAGGCCGCCCAGGCGGCCGATCTGATCAATATCTTGCTCCCGGACGAGGTTCAGGGGGATGTCTTCGCGAACGAGATCAAGCCGCATCTCCGGCCGGGTGATTTGCTGTTGTGTTCGCATGGATTCAACATCCATTTCGGCCAGGTCGTGCCGCCGGAGGGGGTTGACTGCGCCCTGGTCGCCCCCAAGGGGCCAGGCCATCTGGTGCGTAGCGAGTTCGTCAAGGGGGGCGGGGTTCCCTGTTTGATCGCCACGGCCGAGAGCTGCACCATGGCCGGGAAGGCCCTCGCCCTGGCCTATGCCAAGGGAATCGGCGGCACCCGCGCGGGCGTGCTCCAGACGACCTTCGCCGAGGAAACCGAGACCGACCTCTTCGGCGAGCAGGTCGTCCTCTGCGGCGGCGTGAGCGCGCTCGTGAAGATGGCCTTTGAAACCCTGGTCGAAGCCGGGTATCAACCCGAGAGCGCGTATTTCGAGTGCCTGCACGAGCTCAAGCTGATCGTCGATCTGATGTATCAGGGGGGGCTCAATTACATGCGGTATTCGATCTCGAACACCGCCGAATACGGCGACTATACCCGCGGGCCCCGAATCGTGAACGAGCAGACCCGGGCGACCATGAAAGCGATCCTCAAGGAGATCCAGACGGGGCAATTCGCCCGCGAATGGATCCTCGAGAACAAGGCCAATCGACCCGTCTTTTCCGCGACCCGCCGTCTCGAGCGCGAGCACCCGGTCGAGATCGTCGGCAAACGACTGCGGGCGCTCATGCCGTGGATCGAATCCAAGTAATCGACAATCGGGCGGGTTCTCGCCGCCGGCTCGCGAGGATTTCAGGCACGATGGGGGGGGCTCGTTCCCGATTGGTCCATTTCCGCCTGTTGGCGAGGCGTGGGCTCGGCTAGGATAACGGGGCTTTTCAACCACGGGACGACGGAGCCTCGCAACCACCATGAGCGGGTCGCGAATCAGCCTGGTCTTGATCCTCGCCCTTTTCCTGGGCACGCGCGCGTGGGGGCAAGCGCCCGCGAAACCGAGCGATCCCCCCGCGCGCCCCGGCGTCGATCGCCAGGGGGTGATGAGGCTCGTCGCGCGGGCGAATCCGATGCTTTGGCCGCTCGTGGTCTGCTCGATCGTCACCGTGGGCTATGTGTTGGAACGCATGGTCGCGCTGCGGCGTGAACGTGTGATCCCAAGTGAATTCGTGGAGCGGTTCCTGGAACGGTTGTCGAGCGGGAAGCTCGATCGCGAGCGTGCCCTTGAGCTCTGCCGCGCCCATGACAGCCCGGCCGCCCGGGTGTTCGCGATGGTGGTGAGCGCCTGGGGCCAGAGCGGGGCCAATATCCGCGCGATGGTCAGTCACGACGCGGCTGGCGAGGTTGTCGAGCTCAAGCGTAACCTCCGGGTGTTAAGCGCGACCGCGACCCTGGGCCCGCTGCTGGGGCTGCTCGGCACCGTGGTCGGCATCATTCAGGCGTTTGACGCCCTGGGGGGCCGGGTCGGCCCGTCGCGCGGCGAGGTCCTCGCCCAGGGGATCAGCCTGGCGCTCGTGGCCACGGCCTTTGGGCTGGTCGTCGCCGTGGTCTCGGTCGCGTTTTATTACTTTTTTCTCAATCGCGTCGATGTCCTCCTCCGAGAGCTCGACGACCAGACCCGCAGGGTCGTCGATCTGGTCTCGATCGAATCCCACCGGACCGCCGCCGCCGAGCGCAGGGGACCCTAACCCACCATGCTCTCGAATCGCCACTGGGTCGACGAGCCCCCAATGATCAACATGACCCCAATGGTCGATGTGATCCTCTGCCTGCTGGTCTTTTTCATGGCCGCCACCCGGCTCTATGATTGGGACGATAGCGAGTTCGCCGTCAAGACGCCCGAGGTCGCCCAGGCCGCCCCCGCCTCGGCCGCCCCCGATGACCTGGTGCTCACCATCGTGGCCGCGGGCGCGGTCCGGGTGGGGGAGACAACCTACGATCTCGACGGCCTAGTCAAGCTCCTGACCGAGGCCCGCGCCCACTACGTCAACCAAGGGGTGGTCGTGCGGGGAGACGCCTCCCTGGCCTATCAAGATCTGGCCGACGTGCTGTCGGCCTGCGACCAGGCTGGGCTCGCCAGCGTCCGGCTCCCCGTCAAGACCCGCGCGGAAGCGCCCGCCAAGCCCTGAATCCGTTTCCCATCGGCCCCAGGACCCCCGAATGACGTTTTTTACCCAGCTTTTCACCGCCCTGACGCACCTTGATCCCAAGTCGATCGGTGATTTCGCCGCGAGCTTGGGCCCGTGGTTTTACGTGGTGCTCTTCGCCATTATTTTCGCCGAGACCGGGCTGGTGGTGACGCCGTTCTTGCCCGGCGATTCGCTCCTGTTCGCGGTGGGGGCCGTGGTGGCCGCCCACCCCGAATCGCGGCTGAGCATGGGGCTGATCGCGACCTTGCTCGTGGTCGCGGCCGTCCTGGGCGACGCGGTCAATTACGCGATTGGTTCCAGGCTCGGCCCTCGCGTCTTCTCACGCCCCAGCTCGCGGTTGCTCAATCAAAAGCACCTGCTGCGAGCACACCAATTCTATGAGGAATACGGCGGCCTGACGATCGTATTGGCTCGGTTCGTCCCGATCGTGCGGACGTTCGCCCCGTTCGTGGCCGGGATTGGCGCGATGGGCTATACCCGGTTCGCCCTCTACAACATCGCTGGTGGATTCGCCTGGATCACGTCGTTCTTGATGCTGGGCTACTGGTTTGGCGGGCTAGCCAAGGTTCAGAGCAATTTCCATCTGGTGATCGGGGCGATCATCGTGATTTCGGTCTTGCCCGGGGCCTTCGAGTATCTGCGAGTACGCGCTCGTGGCCGGCGATCACCCGCGGTCGAGACCGAGCCGCCCCTTGAAGGGTGAAGCCGAGCGAATCAGGCCGATCGCTACCCCGCGACACTGGGTCGGCCGTCGTCCAGGGCTTTCTCGAGATCGTCGAGCGAGACCGAATCGAGGTTGCCCCCCAAGAGGGCGGTCAACTGAAGGCCGACCAGGGCCTCGCTCGATCGGCCTCCCTCGCTGATCATGCTCAGGTAAGGGGCCGCGCCGATCAGGACCGCCCGCGGACGGCCATGGACCGTCAGGACATAGCGGACCGAGCCGTTCTCGAGCTCGCGGAGGATGCTGGGCAGATTTTGATGTAACTCGCGACTCCCGATGATCCGGACGGGAGATTCCGAGGTCTTCTCCGGCATGAACGCAGGCCTTCCCTCAATTCGCCGCCGCGACGCGCGTGGAGTCCTACCCTAGGCTCGAGTCGCCGAGACCGTTGCCGTCCGGGATTCAAGACTCGCGAACCGCCGCGCTCAACCCAAGATCTTGGTCGATCACGACCGCGACGGCGCACGGGGACGTTTGCCTTAAAAGCTGCTCCAAATCCAATGCTGTTACGGCCGATAGGCGCATGATTCCGAGAGTTCGGTCTTTCGATTCCGAGATGCATGCCACTCGCGTGACAGACTAAATCTTACAGATTCGAGATCCGAATGCAAGGGCCGAGATCGGACGACCCGAGGAGCATCCCGCGGAGGGTGCGTGAACACCCGTGATCACGGGATTTTGGAGGTAGCCGTTCACGCCCGCCTGGGAGCCGCCCTTTTCTGGTACTCACCCCGTGCAACCAGGTCGTCGCGCGTCCCCGCGGCTCGGCTCGGGCTTGTACTCATGTGAGCCGGCGGATGTCGGAGCGCGGAATGACCTCGCCGACGCTTGGGGCATTGAGGAAACGCCACCAGTTCGCCGCGACGAGTCGTGTCTCGCGAAGCACATCACCGTCGCCTGATTCCAACCGCGCCGACCCGTGAACGAGGACTCTGGGAGTGCGAAGGGAATCGCCTGGTTGGCGATGTCTAGAATTTCTTTCGGCCCTTGGTGTTGGACGACTTGGGCGCGGGGGGGGCTTCGGAGTCGGAGAGTTTGTAGTTGAAGGTGTTGGATTCTTCCTTGACTTCGGCCGCGAGGTTGGTGGATTGGGGGTCGCCGTAGCCGGCGGGGATGAGGCTCTTGGCCTCGGCCTCGGCCTTGACGACGAATTGCCTGGGAACGACGGTGAGTTCCTCGGTGCCGGCCACGTTCTTGCGGGCGGCTCGTGCTTTTTCGAACTCGGCCTTGGCCTTGGCGGTGATGTCTTCCCTGGCGGTGATGGTGACCTTGTATTTGCCCGCGCGGACGCCGTCGCTATTTCCGCCCGTCGACATGGTGTACGAGCCGTTCTCGATCGCGCCGCTGGCACCCAGGCCCTTGGGATCCTCGGGAACAAAGCTGATGCTTCCCTTCTCAAGGGGGGTGCCGTTGTAGGTCACCGTGCCTGACACGGGAAAGCGCTTACCGAGTCCGTCGTCGGTTCCACACCCGATCAGGACCAGGGTGGCGGAGGTGGTGAGGACGGCCAGGGAACCACGAAGGAACGAGCTCGCGGAGAACATGGCGATGAGATTCCTGGAATGCGTTGCAAGGATCAAGGAACCAACACGGGCAAAACGCCTGGACTCTTCACGAGGAAGAGCCCAGGCCTCGCCTCTGGGGGGTCGGGGCGACCCGAGAGCGTTTTGGAACGTCAATAGGAGTCCGAGCTGATGACCTCGCCGCCGTTACGGCTGCCCAGGGCGCAGTAGGTCGTCATGGCGATCGTCTGTTTCAGAAAGTGCACCGACCCGTCCGCGAAGACGAAATTCGCCCCGCCGGGGTGATGGCTTTTGAAGCCAGTATTCGTGTAGGCGCACCGAGAGGCCCAGTTGGAGGTCCCGAAGCCGCCGGCCGTATCGCAGTTGAGAGGGGTGGGGTAATTGATCGGCACGGTCGTACCGTCGGCGTTGGCGCTATATTGCCAGACATTGAGGTCGGCTCGCTGGGCCGGCAGGGCCTCTCCCGCGGCGATGGTGTTGCTCGTCCCGTCGGTCACGCTGGCGAGCCGAACAACCTGGTTGGTCGTGCAGTCAAACATCCCGCGGAGCACGCCAGGCGAGCCTGACGGGGGAAGATTCGCGTTGATGTCGGCGTACGTGCCCTGGTAGCCGGGCCAGCCGATTCGAGGCTGACCAGGGATCGGAGGCCAGATGGTATAGGGGGTCTCGCTCGGGAAAAACGTCCCCATGGTGAGCGCGCCGATGCAATAATTGTCACCGAAGCTGCCCACGTAATTCATCACCGGAACCATTCGCGTCCCACCGTTGGGGGGGAGTGGGGCGGCCGTGACGGGGTATTGACCGAGCCCCCCCGCGCCGCTGTTCCCGTCGCCCCGAAAGCCGTCCTGGTCGGCGTCGGAGGGGCATTGCAAGCTCGCGATCTTGGTATACCAGGCCGTGGCGAAGTCAGGCTGCGCCAGGCTGGTCGTGATCGCGACCTGGAAATTGATCGCGTTGTAGATCGGGTTTTGCTCGAGATAGGGGAGAATCAGCGCGACCCAGCTCACGCCATTGTTGCCGAGCTGACTACCCCAGCCGCTATTGGCCGCGCTCGTCACCCCGGTGACCGCGCCCAACGGATAGACGGCATTGGTGCTGTCATAGTTGGCGAAGGCCAGCCCGAGCTGTTTCATGTTGTTGGTGCACTGGATACGCCGAGCCGCTTCGCGAGCGGACTGGACCGCCGGAAGGAGCAGCGCAATCAAAACCGCGATGATGGCGATGACCACCAAGAGTTCGATGAGCGTGAAACCGCGTGGGTTATCGTGACGACGTTGAGACATAAAAAGACTCCGTAAGAGACCGATGATCATCATGGAACGCGGGATATTCGGTCGGACTGATCATCCAGCCCGACAACGGATCCCCCTCCCCTGGACGCGAGGGTCCAGGAAAAGGGCAAGCAAGCGGACCCGCGCCCGCCATCCGAAACGACCCAATTCCGAGGCGTGAATCTGGCGAGGGCCAACTCGATCGTCCCAAACCGCAAGCGGCAAGGCCCACTGAACCCGATCGTGCGGCGACAAGACCGAGTGTCGCGGATCCGACAAACGACTGCTAGGTCCTTCGAGGGATCGACAAATACCGGTTCTTCCGACACGACACGCAGACGATCTTATCCATCGAAAAGCTCGAGTCTCCCCTCCTTATCATAGGACCATGAGCCCACGCAAGTCAAGATATTGATCGCGTCCTCGAGTCATGGCGATTCGCGCTGAATCCGTCCCTTGTAAGTGTAGTCCGCCAAGGAACGTGTCGGTCGAAAAATCTCTAAGTTCACGATTGGTTGGATGGATGTTGGCACATTGGAAGCAGGCGGAGTTATCAGACGAGCTCGACCGCGATCGCGACGGCCTCTCCGCCGCCGATGCAGAGGCTTGCGACGCCTCGTCGGCCGCCGGTTCGCGCCAGCGCTGCCAGGAGTGTGACGAGAATCCGAGCGCCCGTGGCCCCGATCGGGTGGCCCAGGGCGACCGCTCCGCCGTTGACATTGACCCGGGCGGGATCCAGCCCCAGAGCGCGCTCGGCATGAAGGGTGACGACGGCGAAGGCTTCGTTGATTTCGAAGAGGTCGACCTGGTCCAGGGTCCAGCCGACCTTGTCGAGGAGCTTTCGAATGGCGAATACGGGCGCGGTCGTGAACCATTCGGGGGCCTGGGCGAAGGTCGTCGCCCCGATGATTGACGCGATGGGCGCGACGCCGAGCTCGTCGCAACGGTCGGGGCTGGCGATCACCATCGCGGCCGCTCCATCGCCGATAGACGAGGCGTTTCCCGCGGTGATCGTCCCCTCGCCGCCAAACGCCGGGGCGAGGGCTCGGAGCTTGGCTTCGTTGAAGCGAGCGGGGCACTCGTCGTCCTTGAAGAGGGTTGTTCCTCCCTTGGTCTTGAGCTCGACCGGGGCGATTTCGCGGGAGAACCAGCCGGATTCGATGGCGTGGCGGGCGCGGGTGAAGCTCATGACGGCGAAGTCGTCTTGCTCCTGGCGGTTCAGCCCGCGCTCGAGGGCGCAGAGGTCACCGCAGGTTCCCATGTGTTTCTGGTTATAGACGTCCCAGAGTCCGTCGGTGATCATGGCGTCGAGCAATTCGCCGTGGCCCAGGCGATAGCCCTCGCGGGCCTTGGTCAGCAAGTAAGGGGCTCGTGACATGCTCTCCATTCCACCGGCGACGACAAGCCCGGCCTCGCCCAGGCGAATCGCCTGCGCGGCCAGCATGACGGCCTTGAGCCCGGAGCCGCAAACTTTATTGATGGTGGTCGCCGGCGTGCTCTGGGCGAGCCCCGCGAAGAGGGCGGCCTGGCGCGCTGGGTTTTGACCCAGGCCGGCCCCGACGACATTGCCCATGATCACGTCGTCGACCCGATGCGGGCGAATCCCCAGCCGCTCCATCAGGGCCGCGATGCAGATCGCCCCCAGCCGCGGGGCGGGAACGCCGGCGAGCGACCCATTCATGGCCCCGATCGGCGTCCGAGTTCCCGCCACGATCATGACCCGCTGGTTCATGGACAAGGCTCCTCGCGTTCTCGCCCGCCAGGCCCCGAACTCATGACCCCTGGATCGGGCGCAGATGCAGTTCCTTGAGTTGGCGCGGATCGACCGTGCCGGGGGCACCTGTCATCAGGTCGGTTCCACGGGCCGTCTTGGGAAACGCGATGCAGTCGCGAATATTGTCGAGCCCGCAATAAAGCATGACGAGCCGGTCAAAGCCCAGCGCGATGCCTCCATGGGGCGGAGCGCCGTTGCGAAGGGCGCTCAACAGAAAGCCAAACTTCTCGTTGGCCTGCTCGGGCGAGAGGCCCAGGAGCGCGAAAATCTTGGACTGAATCACCGGGTCGTGAACCCGAATCGTCCCCCCCCCGCACTCCTCGCCGTTGACGACCAGGTCGTAGGCCTGGGCCCGGACCTTGGCCGGGTCGCTGTCGAGCAGATGCAGATCCTCGAACAGCGGCATCGTGAACGGGTGGTGTTCGGCGACGTAGCGGTTTTCCTCGGCGTCCCAGGCCAGGAGCGGAAACCGCACCACCCAGGAATAATGGAACGCCGATTTGTCATACAGGTCGAGCTCGGCCGCGAGCCGGCTTCTCAGGCTGGTCAGGACAAGGCTGGAAATGGCCTGGCTGTCGGCCACGATCAGGATCAGGTCGCCCGGCCTGGCGTCGAAAATCGCGAGCAAGGCGGCCTGGGCCTCGGGCTTGAAAAACTTGGCGATCGGGCCGGTGAGGCCGGCGTCCTCGACCTTGATCCAGGCCAGTCCCTTGCCCCCCATTCCGGCGGCGTATTCGGCGAGTCCGTCAATGTCCTTGCGGCTATAACGCCCGCCCCCGCCCGGCACGCAAATGCCGCGGACCCGCTTGCCACCCTCGAGCGCCTCCCGAAACACCTTGAACTCGGTCATCGCCGCGATCGGGGCCAGATCCTTGAGCTCGACGCCAAATCGCAGGTCGGGGCGGTCGTTCCCGTATCGCTCCATGACGTCGTGATAATCGAGCCGTGGGAGTGGTAGCTCGGGCGCGTGCCCGGTGAACTCGCGGGCCATCTCGGCCACCAGTTTTTCCATGGTGCTGGTCACCATGACGTCGTCGACGAACGACATCTCGACGTCGAGCTGGGTGAACTCGGGCTGGCGATTGGCGCGTAGATCCTCGTCGCGAAAGCAGCGCGCGATCTGGAAATAGCGATCGAAGCCGGCGACCATGAGCAGTTGCTTATAAAGTTGCGGCGACTGCGGAAGCGCGTAAAAATGGCCTGGGTGGACGCGGCTGGCGACCAGGAAATCGCGTGCTCCCTCGGGCGTGCTGCGGCCGAGGATGGGTGTTTCCACCTCGAGAAACCCCATCTCGGACATCATTCGCCGCATGAGCTGGCCCAGCCGGTGCCGGGTCTCGAAGACCTTGAGCATCGAGGGCCTGCGCAGGTCGAGATACCGGTGCGTCAGCCGCAGTTCCTCGTTGGGGGCGGGGCCGTGCATTTCAAACGGGGGCGTGGGCGTCGCGTTGTAAACGACGAGTTCGCGGGCGCGGAGTTCGATCGCGCCGGTCTTGAGCTTGGGGTTTTCCTTACCGGCCAGGCGTGGGGCGACGATCCCCTTGACCCCGACGACGAATTCGTTGCGCAGTTCGCGCGCTTGGGCCTGTAGCTCGGCTCCCGAGTCGGGCTCGAAGACCACCTGGGTGATCCCGTATCGATCGCGCAGGTCGATGAAGACGAGCCCGCCAAAGTCGCGATAGGCGTCGACCCAGCCGTTCAGGGTCGCCATTTGCCCGACATGATCACTGGAAAGATCGCCGCAGGTCGCCGTACGTTGATAGAGCATGGTGCGTTGCGCTTGAGGATGAACTCGATCGACCCCGTCCGTCTGGTCACGATACCGCCGGGCGAAGCGGAGCGTCAAGGACGGCTCTCACGGCACCAGGTATTGATTGGCCCAAGCGGCCTGCTCGGGCGACAGGGCGGGTTCGGGTTGGCCGCGATGGATGAAATGCTCATAGCCTGGTCCGTCGTAGGCTCGGTGGAGGGCCTCTTGCAGGTCGACCCCGACCGCGGCGTCGGGGGCCCGGAGCGGGATGGGGATGGTCGGTAACCGGTCGCGGAGAGGAATCGGCCGGAAATCGGCGAGGCGTCGTTTCTCGACCCTGCTGATCATCACCGAATCGTCGCGGGGGGGCCTGCCCTCCTGGGGCATGGGCGGCCAGCCACGCGGCAGGTCGATTTCGGCCAGATGGGCGGGACCGGCGAGCCGTTCGCGACGCATGGCGAGGTACTGTTCGCGAGCATCGCTGGCCCGCTTGTTGGAGGGGCTCATGCCGGGAAATGGTGACGGCATGGATCGCCTCGGGTCGCGGAACGATGAAAAAACAGGTGCGTCGGAGCTCCCGTTCCCAACAACAATAACCTGATCATGGAACGTGTGTCTGGGCCATGACCGCGCGGCGATCGATCGGCTGGCCGGCGTCCGTCGGGGTGGGGGTCGGAGGGGGCGAGTCGGGGATTGGCTTGCTTTTCGGTTGCGTACGGGCGCTCGCGCGGCGACGATCGATGCTCGCCATGAATCGTGATCATTCGCCATTATTGAGAGCGTGACCATGCCCAGGGAACGTGCCCGAGCTTTCTTGTTGTCCGTGTTCGTCGCCGTGGCGTTTCCGCTCGCCGCGCCTCCGGTTCACGCCCAGCTCCCGGCGGCCGAGCCCGAGGAGTTGGGATTCGACTCTGGGCGGCTCCGGAAAATCGACGCCGCCATCGACCAATCCCTTGAGGGTAAGGAGATCCCCGGCGTCGTTGTCATGGTGGGGCGCGATTCCAGGATCGCCTACGCGCGTGCCGCCGGCTTTCGCGCGCTGGCGCCGGTGCCCGAGGCAATGACGCGCGACACGCTGTTTGACATGGCGTCGCTTACCAAGCCGATCGCGACGGCGACCTCGGTGATGGTCTTGCTCGAGGAGGGGCGGTTCCGATTGACCGACCCGGTGGTGCGATATCTGCCCGAATTCGACAACCATGGCAAGCGAGCGATCACGATCGAGCAACTGCTCCGTCATCGCGCGGGGCTCGTGCCCGACGATCCCATTTCGGACTTCGCGAATGGGCCTGAAAAGGCCTGGGACAAGCTAGCGGCGATCGAGCTGGTGGCCAATCCCGGTGTTCGGTTTCACTATTCCGACGTTGGATTCATGATGCTCGGAAAACTGGTCGAGCGGCTTGGGGGCAAGTCCCTGGACCAGTTCGCGAATGAGCGGGTTTTCGAGCCCCTGGGGATGAAGACGGCCCATTTTCGCCCGATCGGCAAGCCGGCCCCCCTGCCCCCCGAGCGAATCGCGCCGACCGAGCCCGACGAGACGGGGGTGATGCTTCGCGGGGTGGTTCACGACCCTCGTTCGAGGGCCCTGGGCGGGGTCGCCGGCCACGCGGGGCTCTTCGCCTCGGCCGACGATGTCGCGACCTTCGCCGCGATGATCCTCGCCGAGGGGCGAGGGGCGAATAACGGCCGGATCCTCGCCCCGCTGACCGTCCGCCTGATGACGAGCGCGGGCGATACCCCGGCGGGCGAGCGCAGGGGCCTTGGATGGGACATCGAGACGAGCTATAGCTCGCCCCGAGGAGCGCTCTTCGGCCCCGCGAGCTTCGGTCACACCGGCTTTACCGGGACCAGCCTCTGGATCGACCCCCGGACTGGTGTCTTTGTCGTCGTGCTCGCCAGCCGGCTTCATCCCGACGGCAAGGGGGGCTCGCCGACGGCCCTGAGGGTCAGGATCGCCACGCTGGCCGCGGCCGCGCTCATCGACGCGCCCTCGGCGGCCGCCACCGCGACCATCCCCCCGGCCCCGACGACCCGGTCGGCGGCCGATGGAGTCCTGTGCGGTGTCGACGTCCTCGAGCGAGAGGGCTTCGATCGGCTCAAGGGGTCGCGTGTCGGCCTGGTCACCAACCATACGGGCCTTACCCGGGACGGCCGGTCGACGATCGACGTGCTTCACCATGCCAAGGGGGTGACGCTCGTCCGCTTGTTTTCCCCGGAGCATGGAATCCGGGGCGCTGTCGACGCGGAGGTCCCCAATTCCGTCGATCCGGCGACCGGCTTGCCCATCACCAGCCTTTATGGCAAGAACCGCAAGCCCACCCCAAGCGATCTCGAGGGGGTCGACGTCCTGGTCTACGACATCCAAGATATCGGCGCGCGTTTTTACACCTATATCACGACGTTGGGCCTCGTCCTGGAGGCCGCGGCGGAATCGGGCAAGAAGGTCGTGGTTCTGGATCGGCCGAATCCCATCGGCGGGGTCGAGGTTTCGGGCCCGGCGCGCGACGCCGACCAGCAGTCGTTCATCGCCTATCACCGGCTGCCGGTTCGCCACGGGATGACGGTCGGCGAACTGGCGATGCTCTATAACGGCGAGCGAAAAATTGGCGCGAGGCTCGAGGTCGTCCGGACGAAGGGCTGGACCCGCGACATGCTCATGGACGAGACGGGGCTGGCATGGGTGAATCCGTCGCCCAATATTCGCTGCCTCACCCAGGCCTTGATTTATCCGGGGGTGGGGCTGCTCGAGGCGACCAATCTGGCCACTGGCCGAGGGACCGACACGCCGTTTGAACGAGTGGGAGCGCCCTGGATCGAGCCCCGAGCCTTTGCCCGGTTCATGAACAGGGCGCGAATCGCCGGGGTCCAATTCACCCCCGTTTATTTCACCCCCAGCGAGCGGCAATACAAAGGCGAGCGGTGTGGCGGCGTGTTCATCACGGTCACCGACAGAAAGGCGCTGGATCCGATTCGCCTGGGGCTCGAGCTCGCGCGTGGGCTGCGTTCGGTTTATCCCAAGGATTGGAAGCCCGAGGGGCTCATGCGGTTGATGGCTTGCAAGCGCGCCTGCGACGACATTGCCGCCGGCGTGCCCACGGAGGGGGTAATGGCCCATTATTCCGAGGATCTGGGGGAGTTTCTCCAGATTCGCCGGCGGTATTTGCTCTATTGACGCTCGGCCGGCTCGAGCGCGCGATGGGCGATTCGGGGGCCAGGTTGGAGGACCGGCGGGTCGGCGGGGGGGTCGGGTGCCTGGTACTCGTTCCTGACCCATTCGCGAAAGCGGGCCGGCTGGTGGGGGAGCCCGTTGGCCTTGAGCCATGCCGCGTATTCGCGGAGCGGCTCGTGAAGGTGCTCCGGGCCCAGGATCGGGACGTGGCCGAAATCGAGGGAGAGGGCTCGCTCGGCCTCGAGCGGGGGCGTTCCGAGGCGTACGATCTCATAGATCGCCGACGCCAACCCGGTTCGATCGGCCCCCGACTTGCAGTGTATGAGCAAGGGATACCGGCAGCGATCGAGCAGATCGATCAGGATCAGCAGTTCGCGGCGCTTGGGCCTGCGGGTCGCGCTTAAGGGAAGGTCGTAAAAGGCGACGTCGTGCGACCGGGCCTCGTTGACCTCGTTTCTGTACCAGTCATCAGCCGATCCACCGCCGCGGAGGTTCAAGATCGAGCGAAGTCCATACTGTTCGATCCAGCGATTGAGCTGATCCGTCGGCTGGGCCGACCGAATGACGCGGCCAGGGTCGACGACGGCGAGGTTACCGCTGAACCAGGGACCACGAAAGGTCCAGCAGACGAGCCCCACGATCGCCAGGGTCGTTCCGGCCGCCAGGGCGAAGGCGATCCGCCGTCGGAGGCGCTTCGCCCGCGCTGACGTTTCGTGCGTCGCCACAATGGATGGATTTTCGCTCACGACGGAGAAATTATCCAAAAACCGTCCGGCGGTCCACCGCGAATCGCCAGCCGGAACCAATCTTGGCCCGCGGGTTCATGAGATCGGCCGGCTCCCCCTGTTTCCAGGGAAAGCCGGCCTGTCATGCGCTACGTTATGGCGAGGGTGCTCAGACTATCGGGCACCAGGCTCGAGGGGAAGCTGGGGCGGAATCCGTCCCGTGGTGCCGGCGGCTCCTCCTCCGAATCCCGAGATCGGGGCGGCCGCGTACTTGACGGCCCGGATCGTGAACGACGACTGCAAGATGGTCCCCATGACGGTCTGGAACGGAGCCGCCAGGCGGTCGAGGAAGACGGTGAGTCGGACGATCGGGTCTCGGTAAACGATGATCCGGTCGCCAGGCATGATTTGATAATTCGTCGTGGGGTCGCCGCCGCTGGTGATCGCCGCCAGATTGACCGGCAAGATCTGTTCACAGCAGGCTCCCGGTGGGGCGGGCCGGACCAGGCGAATGTTTTGGGGCGCGGCCGTGGGCATGAGCCCGCCGGCGTACTGGATGGCGTCGAGTACGGTTTCGTTCCCCGTGATCGGCATTTTACCCGCGACCAGCACATCGCCAAGCACATAGTAATTCTTGCTGTTATAAGCGGTCACATCGATGAAGACCGTCGAGGAGTCCTTGGGATCGATGAGAGCCGGCTTGCCGTCGGCGCCAAGCTTGGGCTCGAGGCCGTCGGGCCCCATCTCGACCAGCCCGAGAGCCTCGTCGGTGAGGAATTTGCGAAGGTGAAGGATGATCTTTTCCTTCACCTCGGGGATGGTCAGCCCCGCGACGTAGACGTCGCCATAGAATCCCAGCGTGATCTTGCCGTCCGGCCGAACCAGCCGCTCGCCCGAGATCGGTCGGCCAGGGAGGGCCTCGAGCACCTCGACCAGGATCAAGTCGGGAGACTCGAGCACGTAGTCGGGCATCGAAACCTTGTCAAATTCGCGTGGGATGTGGCCATTCGCGATTTTTTCCTCGGGGGTGGCGACAGTTTGACAGCCGCACGCGGCGACAAGCGCCAGGGCCGCCAGCCAACCAGCCCGTGGGTGGGTTCTTTTCCAGCGATCCATGCGACTCTCCCTCCCCGCACTCCGACACCGGCCGATCCGTCACGGACGAGCCCCACTGAGTAGGCCAGACTCGTCCACCTCCGCCACTCGACCCTCGGACCGACCAGGGACCGGCCGGTGACTCCGTTTCGTCTTGACACGACATACAATCGGCACAATCCTTCGCTCGCTCAAATTCATTCCAACCGGAATCTCAGTGAGACCTGTCGGGGAATTGCGAAGGACGTCGATTGTAGTAACCTTGCGGAGTCCGCGAGGCCATGGGCGTCGTCCGATTAAAGTAATGGGCCGCCAGCCCTCCAGGCCCTCCCGAGCTTCTCCGTGCCGGCGCGCTCATCATGGCCCCCGCCGCCTGTCCCCGACCGCTCGCGCCCGCGCCCGGCCGTACTCCGCTCAGCCGGCCCGAGCCGATCCCGGTCATCTGAGCCTGATTCGCCAGCATCATCCAGCCAGCCTGATTCTGGGACATCGGAAACATGCTGCCATAAAGCATTGGCGACGCGGCGGGATTGTTAAACACATTCGTCGAGCCGTCACCACCACCGCTGCCCCCGCCAAAGGGGCTCGATTGCCCCATCGGCATCATGAACGGCACCGGCACGAACTGGGTCGACGCCGCCGTGCCCGCGCTTGTGCTCGCGCTCGTACTGGTCGTACGCTGGCCATAGGCCTCGCATTCCATCACCATCACCACCAGTGCCAGCCAGACCCCCGTCGAAAGTCCCCGCCTCAAGATACCCATCGCTCGGCCTCCCGCTGTCTCCTAGGAAACTCACACGCGGGACCCTCCCCACATGCGCCAGTCTTTTATCCATTCGTCTCGGTGGCTATCGGAAGAACACTCAAAGGCGGTAAGACCCGAAAATCCCTTGCATTCCCTATCTGCGTAAAACCCGGAACTTCGCTTCATTCCCTATTTTCACTCCAGCAGGAGCATCCGCCGATCCGATCGAAGTGGTCATGAGAGGTTTGGTGGTGAGCAGGGGTTGCTTCCGCCCATGGGACGGGAGGCGAGTGAAGAACCGCGATCGGACGAGGCAAGGATGCGTACGAACTCGAGCAGTCGAGGCGCTGGTCTGATCCTGACGGCGCTTGCCGTCGTGATTTTCGCCCCGGAGTGGGCGAGCGCTCAACAGACGGGGCTTTTTCCGTTGGCGCCGATCCGTCGGCAGCGGACTCCGGTGGGCCAGGAAGATCCGGTTTACAAGGAGTATCGCCACAAGTTTTACGGCTACCACCCGACGTGCTGGCATAAGTTCCCCGACGGCTGGGGTTGCCCGAACAAGGAAGCACCGGACCGGGCGAAATCGTTCCGGGAGATGCCTCTTGGCAAGCCCGTCGGTTCGGGTGAGGCGGTCCCCCGTGACGAAGGGCAAATGGATGGTGAGGCACCCGAGCCCGTGAGGCCGGCGATTCCGGCGGTGCCGGGCACGGATCGGTCGCCGTTCACGCCGCCCGATGGTGCCGCTGGGGGCAATCGTACCCGGCCAGCGATTGACGATCCTTTCAATATCCCCGAGGAAACGCCCACGCCCGGTGGCGCTCGTCCGCGAACGCCGGGCACGGCGGGCGTTCCCCCCGCGCTTGACCCCGCGCCGCCGGTCGCGCCTGGCGGGGCCAACCCTGGGCCGAGGGCCTCGCGTGATTCCGCTCCCGAGGCCGATTCCACCGTCGAGGACGAAGGGCCCGTGCTGGCACTGCCACGGATCACGTCGCCCCCCGCCGAAGACGGGGCGGTCTTTGATCCCGGGGCCACGCGCGTCCCCACCGCCCAGCCGATCGCGGCCACCCCGCCGCCGGCGCGCAGGGGCATCATCAGCGGATTCCTGAGCAGCCTGGGCTCAAGCTGGATCCGCCGCTAAAACCCGACGCGAGGAACGGTGCCAGGCGGCTGGCATCGTTTCTCGCTCTCGAGACTTGGTTACAATGTAATCTCGGCTGTCGCGAATCACTCTCGGGTTGTGGTTTCGATTTCGCCTCTGGGATTCCACCACATGACTCGGCCGCCGGGACGATACTTGGCCGCGGGGGCGATGGTTGTCGCCTTGTTGATCGCGATCGCGGTCTTGCTGGGGTCGATCACCGACCTCCATGACCGGATCGCGCGGCAATCGCCGTGGCTGGCTGGGGTTTTTCTCGGTCTGGTCGTGATGGTCGCCCTGGCCGCGATCGGCTGGGGGGTCGTTTCTTGGCGTCGCGCCCGTCCGCCGGCCGTGCATCCGGTCGCTCCCGACGACACTGTCGCCGCCGCCCGCGCCCAGGCCGAGGCCGCCGTCGCCGTGATCGCCCGGATCGAGGACCCCGCGATCAAGACCGAGCTCGAGCGTGAGCTGGCCTTGCTCAAGGGGGGCGGCCGGCCCGAGCTCCGGGTGGTTCTGTTTGGCACGGGCTCGGCGGGCAAGACGTCGCTCGCGAGCGCGATCCTGGGCCGCCAGGCGGGTGTTGCCCAGGCCGTCATCGGAACGACCCTTGGGGCCTTGAACCATGCCTACCACGCGGGGGGCGAGTCGGGCCTGGTCGTCCTGACCGACACCCCCGGCCTGGCCGAGATCGGCGCGGGGGGCGCGGACCGCGAACATGCGGCTCGCGAGCTCGCCGTCCGGGCGGATCTGCTGGTCTTCGTGGTCGACCACGACCTCGTTCGGGCTGAGTACGAGCCCTTGAGCGCCCTGGCTCGTCAGGGTAAGCGGTCGGTGGTCTTTCTCAACAAGACCGACCGTTTCACCGACGCCGACCGCGAGGCGATCCTGGCCAAGCTCCGCGAGCGCCTGCGTGGGGTCGTCCCCG
>JAKBAP010000047.1 GCA_021808995.1 Planctomycetota bacterium
CAAATACCGCAAACTATCGGCCCCCAGCTCGCGCGCCATTTTCGCCTGCGCGGCCGCCGAGATCGCGCCCCCAGGCCCGTCGATGAACGGGGTCGCGAACAACTCGTCAGCCCGTGACATGTCGATACCATAATAGCACGGGGCGATGATCGGCGGGCAGGCGACGCGCAGGTGGATTTCGCGCGCCCCGCCGCGATCACGGATTTCGTGGACGAGCGCCCGCATGGTGGTCGATCGCACGATGCTGTCCTCGACCAGGAGCACCCTCTTGCCGGCCAGGACCTCGGGGAGCGGGGTGTATTTGAGGCGGGCCTTGGCCGCGCGGTCGGCGGTCCCCTCGATGAAGGTCCGACCGACGTATCGGTTTCGCATCAGCCCCTCGACGCAGGGGACGCCGAGCTCGTAGGCCATCGCGTCCGCGGCGGCCTTGGCCGTGTCGGGAACCGGGACCACGATCGTGTCGGCGTCGCTCGGCACGTCCTCGACCCGGGCAAGCTCTCGGCCCAGCGACGAACGACTCAAATAGACCGAACGGTCGTCGAGCGTGCTCGCGACATTGGCGAAATAGATCCACTCGAAAAAACAGTGCGATTGACTGGTCGAGGGGGCGAAACGCTCGACCCGAAGTCCCCGCTGATTGGCCACGACCAAGGTGCCCGGGTCAAGGGATCGGATCTTCTTGAAGCCAAGATTGGCCAGTGGGACGCTTTCACTCGCGGCGGCGAACAAGGGCCCGTGCTCGGCCACGCACAACGGGCGGAAACCCAGGGGATCGCGCGCGACCACGAGCTCCCCGTTGGCCGTGATCAGGACGATGTTATACGCGCCATCGAATTTCTCCGCCAGTCGCCCAAACACCCCCACCCAGTCGGGCTCGAGATCCTCGCTCTGAAGCTCATACGCCAGCGAGTGCATCAGGATCTCGGTGTCGGTGTCGCGCTTGAGGTGGTAGTCCCCCTTGGCCAGCAACTCGTCCTTGAGCTCGTGATAATTCGCGAGCTGGCCATTAAAGGCAAACGCGAACCACTTGGTCTTCCGCCCGTGATCACGCTCGAAGGGCTGGGCATCGCTCTTGTCATTGCCGCCACAGGTCGCGTACCGCACATGGCCAATCGCGACCGAGCCGTCGACCTCGCGCATGATCGATTCGAACTCATGGCGATGGTTGAGCCGGAACGCCTCGGCGACCGTCCCAACCTCCTTATGAGTGCGAATCAACTCGTTCCGATCCGAACGATAACTCGACATGCCCGCCGCGAGCTGGCCACGATTCTGCATGTCGAGCAACATCCGCGGGATCAGCCGGGCCGCGCTATCGATGTTGCCGGGAATCGGCACCAGCGTCGATGGAGAGCGCCCCGAGGCATGAAAAACCGCCGCCACGCCACACTCATGGTGTAGTTCACCCATGTGTTCGGATCAACCCCGCGAAAGAGGCCCCCACCTGGGAGCACGTGGTTGGAGACCGCACGCTCACGAGCCGACCTTCTCCGTCCAGCCTCGAGTTGGCATTATAGTGTCGACCCCGCGAACGGACAACCTTCACGATTCGTACTTTGATCCCTCGCGCGACCGATTCGCGCGTTTTGGTCGGAGAGCCCCGTTGGCCGACGAGACGACAATCAAACCCCAGGCCCCCCGCGCCACCAACCCACTCCCCGACCTCGTCCGCCAGGAGGTCGTCCTGTCCGCGCCGACCTGGGTCGTCAAGGTCGGCTCAAGCGTGCTCGCCAAGCCTGACGGAACCCTCGACCTCGCCCGCATCGGCCATCTTTCCGACCAACTCTCGGCCATCATGGACCAAGGCCGCAAGGTCGCGCTCGTGAGCTCGGGCGCGGTCGCGGCCGGCATGGGCCGGCTCGGCTGGTCCCGCCGACCCGACAACCTCCGCCAATTACAAGCCGCCGCGGCCGTCGGTCAAGCCTACCTCATTCGCGCCTATGACGAGGAACTTCGCCGCCACGACCGCCACGCCGCGCAGATTTTACTCACCCATGAGGATTTCGATAGTCGCCCACGTTACCTCAACACGCGAAACACCCTGCACGCCCTTTTCGACTGCCGCTCGCTCCCCATCATCAACGAGAACGACTCGATCTCCGTCGACGAGATCAAGTTCGGCGACAACGACCGCCTCGCCGCCATGGTCACCAACCTGCTGCAAGCGCCCCTACTCGTCATCCTGTCGGTCGTCGATGGCCTCTATCGCAACGCCCCCACCCCCGATTCACCCCCCGAAACCCTAAGCCTCGTCCCACGCATCGACGACCAGATCCTCGGCCTCGCCGGCTCCAGCAAGAGCACCCTCGGAAGCGGAGGAATGCAAAGCAAACTCGCCTCGGCCCGACTGGTCACCCAGGCCGGCGGCTCGGTCATCATCACCTCGGGCTCGCGCGAGAACCCCCTCACCCGCATCCTCGCCGGCGAACCGGTCGGCACACTCTTCCTCGCCCACGGCTCAACCCACGCCGCGCGCAAACGCTGGATCGGTCTCACCGCGCGACCTCGGGGCTCCTTCATCGTCGACGCCGGCGCGCGAATCGCCCTCGAATCCGGCTCGACCAGCCTCCTGGCCATCGGCGTCTCACAGGTCACGGGTCAGTTCGATAAGGGAGACGTCGTCGGAATCCGCGACCTGGACGGCCACGAATTCGCACGCGGACTCACCAACTATTCCAGCGCCGACGCCCTCAAGATCCGCGGCCTCCGTAGCCGCGAGGCACGTCTCGCCCTAGGCGAAATCGTCCACGAGGAACTCGTCCATCGCGACAACCTGGTCCTCATCCTATAGCTCACGCGGAGCCGGCCCGATCATCCAATCCAGCTCACGCGGAGACGCGGAGAATACAGCCGAGCGAGAGCGGATTTCAGTTCGCGCGAAGCGACCACATAACAGCGCCTCGATACTAACGCTACACAAGTTAAACTGTATTGTTATGATTATCTATTAATTCTGAGTATTGTCTTCTCTCTGATTTCTCCGCGACTCCGCGTGAGTCGGATTGATCGCGGGAGCCGGATTCCTCGCGTGAGATCCCAGCGAGCGGTTGGCGGCGAGCGACCAGGCCATGAGCGCGACCAGGCTCCACGCACCCAGCTTGACAACCCCGGTCGCCGCCACGACCGCCGTTGGTATCAGCACCCCGGCCGTCGCGAGCGCGGTGAATCGGTCGCGCTCCGGGTCGCGTTCCAGCGAAGCCAGGGCGACTGGGATCAGCATCGACGCGCCATGGACGTGGTTGTGATACGCGGTCAGCATCGCAACCAACATCGTGGCGAACAGCTTGCGCTCGAATCGTGGATCCTCCACGTCCCAGCCGGTTCGCCAGATCCAAAACAGACTCGACAACACGGCCAGTGACAACGACCCGGTCAAGAGAGCCCCCACGCCCTCTCCGACCAGGCGCTCGGGAAGGCCGAGCAAGATCCCGCGGATATTGATCATGTCCCAGGGGTCGACCACGGCGGGGGTCTCGCGAAATCCCGAGAACGATCGCAGGATCGCCAGGCATTGGCTCACGCCCCTTGAGCCCACCAGGAACAGCGTCGAGCCAGCCATCGCCACGCTCACCACCATGAACCCCGCCAGAATTCTCAAGCGCCCTAGGCCCAGCAGTACCATCAGGGGTACGAGCGCGAACTGGGGCTTGATCAAGAGCATCCCAAGCCACATTCCCGCGGCCAGTTCGCGGCCAGACCTGAGATCCTTAATCGCTCGATAAAGACCAAACGCCATCACGATCGCGAGCTGGCCGACGATCAGGTTGTATGCCGCCGGAAAATAGACGACCGGGGCCAGATACCCCGCGACCCCCCATCGGCTCGACCCAAATCCCCGGGCCATGATCGCGAGCAAGCCCAGGCTCAACGCGGTCCAGCCGAGGAACCCACCCACATCGCCCAAGTGGTCGAGGATCAGGAATGGGACCAAAAACACCACCGGGTAGGGGCTCGGACCAGGACGAAGCGGACCCGCGAGCGCTCCATAATGAGCCGTGAAGGACTGGGTTTCCCGCCCGATGGCCTCCAGGTCGTAGAACCGCCCCCAACCTTGCGCGCGGACCACGCGCGCGGTCGAGGCGTAGATCGCGTAGTCCTCGCCAATGAAGTCAAAGAGCCCTCGGGCCTCGTAGGTCTCGACCACTCGGCCGATCAAGACGAGAAAGAGCAAGACCATCCCCGCGAAGATCACGCTCGACGGCCGGTTGGTCGCGTTTTCCAAGGTCGATTGGGAGCTCATCTTGGGCCGTCCCCAACCTGGGCCGAGGCGAGCGTGATTCCGACTCGACGGGGCTGCAAGGGGCTGGATTCCGCCGCGACCCCTCGTGAATTCTCGCGGACAAGGCAATCGCGAGCGAGCAACCCGAACAGCGTCAGGAGCACGTAAAACTTGAGCGCTGGCGCGCCCAGCATGTACGCGGGCGACGCCGGGCCATCCGGCTCGCCGACCATGAGCATGAAGAGACTCTGCGGGATCCACGCGACCACGGCCGCCGCCACCAACAGGGCCAACGACCACGGCCGACCCAACAATTCCCGAGCAAGAACCGCGGCGGGGACGATCAGGAGCGGGAGCGAGAAATCCCAGGTCACCGGCGAGACCAAAAGCATCCCCACCACCGCCAGGCCAAAGCTAAGGTCGCGCTCGCGCTTGCCGACCCCCCTCGCCACCGCGATCACGACCACCGCCGTGACCACGACGTCCGAGACAAGTGTCCCAACCCGAGCCATGGCCGGGCTGTGATAAAGAGGGGTGATGAGTCCCGTCTCCGAGGCCGGGTCGAAAAGCTTGTACCAAAACCCCGCCATCGCGATGTTGAAGCCAAAGCTGCGAAACCGTGACTGATCGGGAAGCACGATCGCGAGATAATCACGGTAGGTATCAAGCCCCAGGACAAGCACCGCCACCAGGTTGACCAGCCCGAAGGCCGTCATTCCCCAGACGATCGGCCGCGGATCGCGCCTGGTTGCGGGGATCAGGAAGAGATAGGCCGGGAACAACTTGATGGCGGCCGCCACGCCGATCAAGACCCCGGCCAGCTCCCCACGCCCCGACCGGTCCAGCACCCAAGCGCCGACCAACAAAAGGACAAGGAGCAAGGTCAACTGCCCCTGGTAGACATTGCCATAGACAGGGTGGCAATACGCCAGCAAGGCGACGCCGGCGAGAACAGTCCTCACCCCCAGCCCCAGCCCGCGGACCACGAGCCCAAGCGCGACCAGGAACCCCGCCAGGGTCAAAAGATTCCACGCCCGAACCGCGTCGGGAAAGTCGAGTCCCGCCAATGGCAGGGCGAGCAGCACCGAGGCCGGTGGATGGGCGTTGTATTCGATGGTGGCGTTGGGATTTTTCGCCAGGCCGAGATGACGCGGAACACTCCAGGAATGCGCGGAATAGACAGGCGCTCCGGTCACATAATTCCGCGCTGAGCCCCAATCTTGGTAAAAATCGTTGACCCGCCCCTGGGTCGGACGAATCGCCTGGAACCAGATCGGGCCGAGCGAACTCCAGCCCAGCAATCCCACCACCAACCAGAAGACGACGGTCACCATGCGAGGACCAGGCGCGGGGCTGCTGGAATCCGTCGCCGTCAGGCCGCTGGAATCGTTCATCAACCACCCCCGACCTTGATCGCCACATCCAATCGTGGCAAGTCTAGGTCACGCCTCGGGCGATCGGGGTGGAATCACCGTCGGGTCAAGGAAGCGGAATGTCCCGGAACTCGAACGGGACGGTCACGACCGCGCGAATCACGCGGTAATAACGGAGTTCCTTGGGTCGCGAGCCCATGGGGTTGAGCAGGGTAATCGTCGCTCGCCCCCGCTCAAGATCGACCCCAGGCTGAAACCAAGGAACGAGCTCTCCCTGGTCGTCGATGATCTCGATTTGTAGATGATTGGGGTCGATCTGAGACCTGTAGCCCGCCTGTCTGGCAAGCTCGACGGGGTCGATCGCACCCTCGGCTTGCAGCGATCGCACCGAGAGCTCGATCGTCGATTGCCGGGAATTCGCGGCGAGATGGACGTCATGCACCGTGAGCTCGACATCAGGCGCCTGGAACGTTTTTCCGACCGCGGCGTCGAGCCGCACCACGATCGGATCAGGCCTCCTGGAAGAGATCGCGAGCGGGATCGTCCCTCGCAACGTCTTGATCATCCGCCCCGCCAAGGCGGGACGATGAAGCGAAATCTGGAGCTGAGCCGTCGAGCCCTGACTCATGCCGAAAAAGCCGGCATATCGCTCCCGACCAGGCTCCTCGCCGTTGGGAGGCGCGAACGAATTACCAAGATCGTCGAGAACCTCGATCGAACGGACCGGACCATTCTGGACGAGCGAAAGCCGAGGCTCGGCCGCCACCACGAGCTGCGCCGTGAAATGCGAACTCGTTACAGGATGCAAGGAAGCCGGAACCCCACGGCTCTTGCCTCGATCCCCCTTGGGCTCGATGCCCGTCGCGAAGGCCGCCCCAAACGTCACATCCCGCTGGTCATGCAACCCCAGCAAACTGACCCGAAACGGACCATGGTCCGAATTGGGCGTGACCGCCCGGAGAGCCCCGTCGGAAAGCGTGAAGACCGCCTCGCGCTGGGGCGTGTAACCGTGCATGCCAGGGTTGTATTGAAGACTCGCCACCTCGCACAACCGATCGACGGCCGCCCAAAAATCAACCGGCCCGGCGTGCTGAATCGTGACCCGCTCCAGCCGCCATCTCGGGCCGTTTTCCGGGAAAAGGGCGACCTTGAACCCCGTCTGACTCGAGATCGAGGCAACCACGTCGCGGATCGACCGCTCCTCGAAATCCAGCCGCACCTGGGTGGCCTGAGTCAAGAGCCCCCCCTCAATCCTTCGGATCAGGCCGCTGGCCCGGGTCCGAATCTCGGGATCGCGCGCTTCACACCCCGCGCGAAGCGCGATCAAGGCCCGCCGACCAAGTTTCTCAAGCCCGGCCGAAGCCGCCTCCCGATCCGCGTATCGCTCAGCCCCCAACCGCTCTACCAGTTGCCGGGCCTCGGCGTCGATCCGATCCGATCCGGGAGGATCCCCAGCGCCCGAAACGAAAGCCAACATTCCCAGGAGCATCGCGATTCGCACCTAGACCTCCCCGGACGCCGCCGCGCGAACTGTGATTCACCACCCTTTAATCGGCCCCTTCCCCAAGGCAATCGATCATAGCCGACGCCAGCCACGATTTCACGGACATTCGCGAATTCGCGAACCAGACCCACTTCCTCGAATTCGAGGCAAGCACGCACGCACTCACCACGACACGGAATCAACAACGAGCCGTCTGGGGGCTCTTGCTTTTGCGTTAACTGACTTGACAGTATTGGGTTACGTGATTAGTCGCAAGGGTCGGATGACCATGTTACGCACGATGGCCGGGAATTGGTCGAAGAGTCGATCCTGGAGGAATCTGGAACATGTGCTCGAAGTCGCGTCTGGCATCGGCCGATCGTACTGATATACTTGATGATGGAAGGGTGAATCGAACCCGATCGGTCGGTCCCTGACGATCCGCGAGCGTCGAGAGGAATCGAAACCATGCACGCCTTTCGAAACCGCGAAACGAGGCTGGGCCAGAGCTTGCCACTCGGCCTCTTCCTGACCGCCCTGCTGGCCCCGCAAGCCCTGGCCCAGGGTTTTGGTCCCGATCCCTTTCGGCCCTATAATAATCAGTATGACCCCTACGTGTACCCGATCGGTCCAGCGGGCGCGGGGGGGACCGGCGCTGGGGGAGGATATCCCGCGAGCCGGGGCGCGAACCAATTCCAGGACTACCTCAACGAACTCCAGGGCTCCGGCCGCCAGCGAATCGAAAGATATGGCATCGGCGTCCCCTATTACCGATCCACGGTCGACCCCGCCTATAGCCGCAAGTCCGACCGCGACTACCAGCCCAATCGCGCCAGCCAGCGGACCTTTGAGGAAAACCAGCAAGTCATCGCCGAGAAATACCTCGCGTTCATGGCGGAGAAAGACCCCAAGAAGCGAACCGAACTCTTTCGCGCCTACGACAGGGCCCGGCGGCAATCCGCCGGAGCGATGACCGCCCGGCGCGAGAGTCCAGCCCGAATCATGGACCAGGCACGCCGCGTCGATTCTTCGTCAGCCACGCGGAAGGGAGCCAAGGAAGCCTCCGATCCGGCCGCGCTCCCCCGCGAGAAACGTTCGGCGAGGCCGTCGTCCGGGGGCGGTCGCTCGCTCCCGCCAGCCCCCTCCCTGTCTCGCTCGGCGACGGGGTCGTCCACCAGCCGAAGCCCCAGCGAGACCCTTGAGCGGGCACGGGCGCTCGAACTGGGATCGGAGCGCGCGACCCCGCCCACGCCTCGCTCCCCTCGCGACTCGGCCAGGCCCGCGCCCCCCCCGCTGGACTAATGCCCCCCGCTCGTGACCGATGCCGCCTGGGAAAACGCGCCGTGACGACAAACCCGTCGGAACCGGTGCCACACCGAGCACGCCGCCGGGTGGGAAAGACCTCCCCCTGGCCACCGACGACCGATCCTCGAAAGGCCAAGGCGGACCAAGCGAACACCGCGATCAGCTCGATGGAGAAAGTCCCACCCTGGCCCTCCCCGCGAGGCTCAAGCCGGTTTTTCCTCCGCCCGGTTCCTCGCCAGGACAAGAGCCAAACGGATCCCTCGTGAGAAATCGAGGCGGTCTAGGTCTTTCTAACTCATGTTGATAGTATCATTTCGATACTCGTAACGGCGTCCCGGGCGCGGGGTTCCCGGGGAGGGGCTCGCGGGGGAAAAGAAATTCGAAGAATCTCGGTGGCTCGTTGACGGTGGGGCGGGACGCATTACAATAGGGGCCGTTGGCGACCCCCGTCGAAGCACGACGGCCGACCGGCGGCGAACAGGTTCCGCTGGAATGACTTGGTCGCGACCTAGGCGAGGAAACGACTCGATGGGCGGCGTGTACATCCCGATTTTTCTCTTCGTGATCGTCGCGATGCTCATCGCGGCGGGGATGCTGATCGGGAGCGCTGTCCTGGCGCCCCGCAAGACGACGCGGGTCAAGGATATGCCCTACGAGTCGGGAATGGATCCCGTGGGGGATGCCCGCCAACGTTTCGACGTGCGATTCTACCTCGTCGCGATTGTGTTCCTGCTGTTCGACGTCGAGCTCCTTTTCCTGTATCCTTGGGCCGCCGCCCAGTGGAGCGACAGCTCGACCATTCCGGCGGCCGCTCCGGCCGGCATCCCGGCGGCGTTTCATGGGCTCGTCTTTGGCGAGATCATGATCTTCCTGGTGATTCTCGCCGCGGGGTTCGCCTACGTTTGGCGTAAAGGGGTCTTCGAATGGCGCTAGATCAATTGGGTCCCGGTGTTGGCGGGAATTCGATCGTCGGGGGCGCTCAGCTCAGCGTGAAGCCCGCTTCGTCGCTCAAGATTCCCGACAATGTGATTCTCTCGACCATCGACTCGGTCGTGAGCTGGTGCCGCAAGTACAGCCTCTGGCCGATGCCGTTCGCGACGGCCTGCTGTGGGATCGAGCTCATGGCGGTGGGGGCGAGTCGGTTTGACATCGCGCGGTTTGGCGCGGAGGTCATGCGGTTCAGCCCGCGGCAATGCGATCTTCTGATCGTGGCTGGGCGGGTCACCATGAAAATGATGCCCGTGCTTCAGCGGATCTGGCTGCAAATGCCCGAACCGAAGTGGAGCATCAGCATGGGGGCCTGCGCGTCGACCGGTGGCGTGTTTGACACCTACGCGGTCGTCCAGGGGGTTGACCGGTTCATTCCGATCGACGTTTACATTCCCGGCTGTCCGCCTAGGCCGGAGCAGATTCTTCGGGCCCTCATGGACCTTCAGGCGAAGATTCAGAGTGGGGGTTCGATCCAGGGGACGGGCCTGCCGGAACTGTTCGAACGCGAACAGAAACTGGTTCAGATTGAATCGGGGGCATCGGGCCTGGCCCTGGCTCGCGAACGGGGCGACGAGGATCGGTTCGGCTACCGGATTCCCGGGGGTCCCAGCCGGCTGGGCGACCGTGAGTCGCACTGAGCCTGCCCCGGTCCTCCTCGATCGGTTCGAGATTTCCCTAGCATCGACGGATCACCTGCCGCGATGAACACAGCCACGACCGACCACGACGCGACCCTGCGAACGCTCACGGACATTCTTGGCGAGGGGGGTTTTACGACCTCGTCGTTTCGCGGGAATCTTCGCCTTCGGCCGCCGACGGCTCGGCTGATTGAAATGCTCAAGGCCCTTCGCGATCGGTGCGGGTTTAACCTGCTCTCCGAGGTTGGGGGGGTTGATTACCTGGGTTATCCCGGCCGGTCGGGGACCCGGTTCGAGGTCCACTACGTCTTGCGAAACCTGGCGACCTTGGAGATGGTGATCGTGAAGGCGGGGGTTGACGACCCGGATCCCACGCTCCCCACGGCGACCGATCTCTGGCCAGGCGCCAACTGGATGGAGCGCGAGGTTTTTGATATGTATGGGATTCGCTTCGAGGGGCACCCCGACTTGCGGCGGATCTTGATGCCTCAGGAATTCGCCGCCTATCCGTTGCGGAAGGATTATCCCCTCCGCGGCCGGGGCGAACGACACAATTTTCCCAGGCTGACGCGCGGCGAATCCTGATCACCGGCCCCTTGTCACCGAGAGGATCCACGACCCGATGGCGACCGAAGTGCTCGACGAACCCGAGCTTGATCATGATGCTCGGGAAGCGACCTGGACGCTGAATTTCGGCCCCCAGCATCCCGCCACCCATACGACGCTACGCCTGGTGCTCGAGCTTGACGGCGAGCGGATCGTGAAGGCGACGCCCGATATTGGCTATCTTCATTCGGGCTTTGAAAAGCTGGGCGAGCATCTCAATTTCAATCAGTACGTTACCATCGTCGATCGCAAGAATTACATCAGCCCGCCGATGAACGAGGTGGCGTGGCACAACGCGGTCGAGACCTTGCTCGATGTCGAGCTGACCCCGCGTTGCCAGTACATCCGGGTGATTATTGGCGAGCTGGCGCGGATTAGCGACCACTTGCTTTGCACCGGAGCGGCCGCGCTCGACCTTGGGGCCTTCACGGCCTTCCTGTTCGCGTTCAACCTGCGTGAGCAGATTTACGACGTCTATGAAGAGATGTCGGGATATCGATTTCATCCCGGCTACACGCGGGTCGGCGGGGTCCTTTACGATTTCAATGATCGGGTGCTCGACCGGATTCGCGGGGTTTTGAAGAGTTTCGAGAACGTTTACGGCGACATGGAAAAGCTGCTCTTCAAGAATCGGATTTTCCTGGACCGGCTACGTGGAGTGGGGGTTTTGTCCAAGGCCGACGCGATCGCCTGTTCGTGCACGGGGCCGATCGCCCGCGCCAGCGGCGTGACCAACGACTTGCGGAAGGATCAGCCCTATCTCGCCTATCCCGAATTCGATTTCGAGGTTCCCTACGCGGTCGAGGGGGATTGCTGGGCGCGGTTCGCGGTTCGGATGGAGGAGATGCGGCAAAGTAGCCGGATTCTGAAGCAGGCGATTGAGAAGCTCCCCTCGGGCCCGGTGAACGCGCCGATCGCGGAGAAGTTCCCCTTGCCCGACAAGGCAACCACCTATAACAGCATGGAGGGGCTGATTCAGCACTTCGAGCTGATCATGCCCAATCGCGGCGTCGAGACCCCGAGGGACGAGGTTTACGCGGCGATCGAGAGTCCCAACGGGGAGCTGGGCTATTATCTGGTTTCGGACGGTTCGCAGACGGCCTGGCGGGTACGGACGCGTCCGCCGTCGTTCGTCCATTTTTCGGTATTCCCGAAGGTCATCAAGAATCACTTACTGGCGGACATCGTGGCCGTGCTGGGGAGCCTGAGCATCATCGCGGCCGAACTTGACCGCTAGGTCGGGCTCGGGGGCTGGTTTTGGCCTGGGCGGATTCGACTGGTGCCGCGAAACGAGGAGACGAGAGGACCGATGGCAGACGAGTCGACGACGGTGGTGACGCGGGCACCGATCCTGAGCCCGGCATTGCGGGCCAAGATTCTCGAGCTCACGCCGCGTTATCCCAACAAGCGTGCCGTG
This sequence comes from Planctomycetota bacterium, assembly GCA_021808995.1. Lineage (GTDB taxonomy): Bacteria > Planctomycetota > Planctomycetia > Isosphaerales > Isosphaeraceae > JAKBAP01. The sequence continues at coordinate 12,032 of JAKBAP010000047.1, forward strand.
ACCTTGCCCGCGCTCCATTTGGTCCTGGAGCATTTGCGGTGCGTGCCGCTCCAGGCCATGGCGGAAATCGCCGAAGTCTTGGAGATTACTCCGGCCGAGGTTCACGACACGATGAGTTTCTACGGGTTTTTCCCGCAGGCGCCCATTGGCGACGTTCGGGTCTGGATTTGTCGATCGCTTTCGTGCATGCTGCGGGGGGGCGATGAACTGCTCGACCACGCTCGCGGCCACTTGGGGATCGAGCCAGGGGAGACGACGCCCGATGGCGCGATCACGCTGGAGTTCGCGGAATGCTTGGGCGTCTGTGATTTCGCGCCGGCGGCGGTGGCCGACGACGGCCGGGTCTTCGGACCCCTGGATGAACGCAAGGTCGAGGAAATGATGGCCGAGCTCAAGCGCGGTCGCAAGGACCCGGCGTCCTGAGCCAGTGGGCACGTGGGCATCTTTCGATCTCAACCCCCCATGGCGGGAGAGTGATGGCAAGTGGCTGCTTTTGAACCTGTCCTCAGTCGAAACTGGTCGGTCCCCGACGGTCACACGCTCAAGGTTTACGAATCCCGCGGGGGCTATCAGGCCGCGCGGAAGGCCCTCGCGTCGGACCCCGACTCGATCATCGCGCAGGTTAAGGACTCCGAGCTCCGCGGCCGGGGCGGGGCGGGCTTTCCCTGCGGGCTCAAGTGGACGTTTCTTCCCAAGGATCGGAAGGAAACGCTCATGTGCATCAACGCCGACGAGAGCGAGCCGGCGACGTTCAACAATCGGCTCTTGATGGAGAAGGACCCCCACCAATTGATCGAGGGGATCCTGATTTCCTGCTTCGCGACTCGAGCGTCGACGGCCTATTTGTATTTGCGATATGAATATATCGAATCCTATCGGATTCTGGATCGCGCGATCGCCGAGGCTCGGGCGGCGGGTCATCTGGGGCGAAACATTCATGGATCGGGTTTCAATCTCGACATCTGGCTGCACCAGGGGGCGGGGGCTTACATCTGCGGCGAGGAGACGGGCCTGATCGAGAGTCTCGAGGGGAAGCGTGGCTGGCCGCGGATCAAGCCGCCGTTTCCCGCGATCGAGGGGGCGTTTCGCAAGCCGACGGTGGTGAACAATGTCGAGACGCTCTGTTGTGTTCCCCACATCATCGAGCGCGGGGCGTCGTGGTTTAAGTCGATCGGCCCGGCCAAGAGCCATGGACCGAAGCTCTATTGCGTATCGGGGCACGTCGAGAAGCAGGTGTGCGTGGAGCTCCCCTTGGGGGTGAGCACGCGGACGCTGATCGAGGAGCATTCCGGGGGCGTCTGGAAGGGGCGAAAGGCCAAGATGGCGGTGCCGGGGGGGATCAGCATGGGGCTGCTCTCGGCCTCGGAACTGGATGTCCCACTGGATTTCGAAAGTCTGAGGGGACCAGGCTGCCTGGGATTGGGGACGGCCGCGGTCACCGTGATGGATGATCAGACCAGCATCGTGGATTATCTTTACAACACATGCCGATTTTTCGCCCATGAGAGCTGCGGCCAGTGTACCCCATGCCGGGAGGGGACGAGCTGGTTTTACAAGACCATCAAGCGGATCAAGGCCGGTGGTGGCCGGCTCGAGGATCTTGACGTGATGCTGCACATGGCGGAAAACATGGGCATCATCCCGGGAACGACGATTTGCGGGCTGGCCGATGGCGCGGCCTGGCCGGTCAAGAACGCGATCGTGAAGTACCGTGACGAATTCGAGTCCCACATCAAGAGCAAGGTCAGCGTTCAAGCCCTCCCGACCCCGCTTCAGGAGCGAATCGGTCATGGTCTCCGCGCGGACGTGGGGGGCTCGACCTTGCTTCCCGTGCTGCCGGCGGCGGCCGTCAGGCTTGAGCCTGGGAACCGTGAGCCCCACATGTGAGACAGCGCTGACGAGTCGCGCCGTTTCACGGCGCGGTGGTAGGAATCTGGTCAACCCCGAGAGCGTGGGCGTCTTGCCCGCGGCTCTGGAAAACGTGGGCGAGACGCGCTCGCCCCAAAGCCGAAATTCCCTGGATCGACCCCCGCGAGTACCACGATGGCGACCATCCTGATCAATAACGTTGAATACCCGATTCCCGAGGGGGAAAAACTCAACGCCATCCAGATGGCGCAGCGGGTTGGGGTTGAGATCCCCTATTATTGCTGGCACCCCGCGCTCTCGGTCGTCGCCAATTGCCGGATGTGCGAGATCGAGGTCGGGACCAAGGACCCGAAAACCGGCGAGATCAAGCTGCTTCCCAAGCTGGTCCCTGGCTGTCAGACCCCGGCCAAGGATGGGACCGTGCTGGTCACCGACAGCGCGAAGGTCCAGGAGCATCAGCGGATGGTGATGGAGTATTTGCTCCTCAACCATCCCCTTGATTGTCCGGTCTGTGATCAAGCGGGCGAATGCGGGCTGCAAGATTACAGCTTTGGCCATGGGCAGTCGGTCCATCGGTTCGTCGAGGAGCGTTCGGTCAATCCTCGGAAGGACGTCTCGGATTCGATCCAGCTCAACGCGGACCGCTGCATCATGTGTACGCGGTGCGTGCGGTTTACCCGCGAAATCACTCAGACCGGCGAGCTTCAGGTCACCCGTCGGGGCTCGCATGCCGAGATTGACGTGTTTCCTGGGATGCCGGTCGACAATCCGTTGGCGTCCAATGTGGTTGACATTTGCCCGGTGGGCGCGCTTTTGGACAAGGATTTCCTGCACAAACAGCGGGCGTGGTTCCTCTCGAAGCACGACGCGATCTGCGCCGGCTGCTCGACCGGCTGTAACGTGAGCGCGGAAGAGAATCGGGGCCAATTGTGGCGGTACAAGCCCCGTCACAATCCGTATGTCAACGATTTCTGGATCTGCGACGAGGGGCGGTATTCCTACAAGGCGGCGAATTCACCCGATCTCTTGTCGGCGATGTATTTGCGGGCGGGCGACGACCATAAGGTCTCGCCGGTGTCCGAGACCCTACGGGTGGTTGGCGACCGGTTGCAGGGGCTGACCACGGCTGGCGGCAAGATCGCCGGTGTGCTGTCGCCGTTTCTCACGGTCGAGGAGGCGTATCTGCTGGGTCGCTATCTGAAGTCGCTGAGTCCGGCGAACGTCTTGGCCCTGGGGCCGGTTCCGGTCCGGGGCGAGGACCAGACCTTCACTCCCGACCCGATCGAGGGGCGTACCGGGGACGCGAGCTTCGTGGTTTGCCAGCCGTTCACGATCCATGCCGAGAAATGCCCTAACCGCCGCGGGGTGGCGGCCGTTCTCGAACATTTGCAGGGCGAGGTGATTCCGTTTGAAGCGCTGCTGGGACGGGTCAAGGGGGGCGAGTTCCGGGGGTTGTACGCGGCATCGAGCGCGATCGAACCCTGGATCGGCGAATCGGAGGCCCAAACCATCCGGAGCGGGGTGGCATTCTTGGTGGTGCAGGATTCGCTCGTGACCGCGCTCGCCCAGGTGGCCGACGTGGTGCTGGCTGGGGCGACCTTCGCCGAAAAGGCTGGGAGCTACGTGAACGCCCAGGGTCGGCTGCAATACGCGGAGGCGTCGCTCCCCCCGCGCGAGGGTTCGCTCCCCGACCTGGACATTCTTTCGATCCTGCTCAACCGACCGGGCGATCCGGTCTCGTCAAGCGAGATCCTGGCCGAGATCGCGGCGGAGATCCCCGCCTTCGCGACGGCCCGTGGGGGCTCGCCGCCCGAGTATGGCGTCTTGCTCGCGGGGGTCGAGCCCACCCGGAAAGGGCCGGTTCCGCCGCCGTTCGTGGACAGTTGGTTCGTCGCCCAGGGGGCGGCGCGGGGACGGTAGGGGAGTGAACCGGGACGCGAAGTTTGTTAAGGTGGCCACGGCCGTTTGAGTGAGAGAACCTCGAGGAAGCGATTCATGCTCGCGATCGGCATTCTGATCAAGATATTCGTGGTGGCCAACGTGCTCATGGGAGCGGTCGCCTATCTCATCTGGGTGGAGCGCAAGATCGCCGCCTATTCGCAGGATCGCATCGGCCCCAACCGCTGCGGAGGCGAGTTCGGCGTTCCCGCGGGCCTTCTTCAGCCCCTGGCCGACGGGGCGAAAATGATGCTCAAGGAGGGGGTCGTCCCAGCGTACGTCAACAAGCCTCTCTACATCCTGGCGCCGGTGATCGCGATCATCGCCGCCCTCTTGGGCTTCGCCGTGGTCCCATTCGGGCCGGTCGGGCCCGACCAGATGCTCGATTTTCAGATCGCCCCCTACCTTGATATCGGGATCGTCTGGGTCTTCGCGGTGGGGAGCCTCGCGGTGTATGGCGTGGTCCTAGCCGGCTGGGCGTCGAATAACAAGTATTCATTCATTGGCGGCCTGCGCTCGAGCGCCCAGTTGATCAGTTACGAGATCCCCCTGGGGCTCTCGATCCTGGGGATCGTGCTGGTGGCGGGCTCGCTCGATCTGAACGCGATCATCAAGTGGCAGGACCAACACGTCTGGGGGATTGTCGTCTCTCCCCTGGGGTTCCTGATCTTCCTGGTGAGTGGCTTCGCGGAGACCAACCGGCTCCCCTTCGACCTCCCGGAAGCCGAGCAGGAACTGGTCGGCGGTTTCCACACCGAGTATTCCGGGATGAAGTTCGGCATGTTCTTCCTCGGCGAATACGTTCACGTCATCACGGTGAGCGCGCTCACGGTGATTCTGTTCGGTGGAGGCTGGGATCTGCCCTTTCTCCCACTCAGCTACGATCAGACCGGTGTGGTCCCGGCCATCGCGAAGCTCACGATCTTCTCGGGGAAGGTCGCCTGCGTGATCGTGTTCATGATGTGGATTCGCTGGACACTCCCCCGGTTTCGCTACGACCAATTGATGGACCTGGCGTGGAAATCGCTGATTCCGCTCGCGCTTTTGAACCTGGCGGCCACGGCGATCATCCTGCAAATCATCCGAGGCTGATCGCGAACCAGACGAGAATCCTGGACTCGGACGACTTTCTCATTCAATCAAGGTGCTAGACGCGTGCAAGCCGACGATCCCAACCTGAAACTCATCCGTCCGCTTGAGATGTCGCTGGCGGATCGGCTGTTCCTGCCGGCAATCGTGGTGGGCCTGGGCGTGACGGCCCGGCACATCGCCGGGGTCATGTTTGGCGGCAAGGCGATCACCGTGCAATACCCCGAGGAACAGCATATCACGAGCGCCAATTACCGGGGCGTGCACCGACTCAATCGCGATCACGAGGGGCGGGTGAAATGCGTGGCCTGCATGCTCTGCGCCACCGCCTGCCCGGCTCACTGCATCGACATCGTCGGCGCGACCGCCCCGGAGACCTGGCCCGACCGCGAAAAATACCCCGAGAGCTTCGTGATCGACGAGCTTCGCTGCATCTATTGCGGGATGTGCGAGGAAGCCTGCCCCGTCGAGGCGATCGAACTCACCGGGCTCTACGACCTGACCGGCCTGTCCCGCGAGGAGATGATCTTCGACAAGGCCAAGCTCCTGTCGGTTTTCGACGCGACCCGAAACCAGGAGCCGATGCGCTACGGCAAGCCCCCGGTCGATCCCGGGTCGCTCCATACGACCGCCTTGCCCTCGCAAGGCCCCGGCCCTGCGTGAGCGGACACCCCGACGGACGTTACACAATGCCATCGCGACCCTCGATCGAGAAGATCCCGAACCCATGATGACCACCGACGGACTCCTGGCCGCTCTCGTCGCCCTGCTCGGGGGCGTGGGGGTTTATTTGATGCTTCCCCACAAACACGGCCGCGCCCGGCCAGGGCTCCTCCACAAGGCCGGGCTCCAGGCGTCCGTGCTGGGATTGGTCGTGTTCATCACGTTCCTGAGCCCACTCGACGAGTTCATCGCGACGTCGTTCTTCGACATTTTCGCCGTCGCGTCGATCGTCTCGGCCGTCCTCATGACCACCTCCCGCGACCCGGTCCATAGCGCTCTCTGGTTCGCCGCCGTCGTGATCTCGACCGCGGGGCTGTTCCTGCTCGCCGGCGCGCCTTTCCTGGCCGCCGGGACCGTGATCGTTTACGCCGGCGCCATCATCGTGATGTTTCTGTTCGTGATCATGCTGGCCCAGATGGAAGGGCGAGCCGCCTATGACCGAGCCGCCCACTCGCCAGGGGCGGCCACCCTGACCTGCTTCGTGCTTTTGTGGTGCTTGCTGAGCTCGATCGGCTCGCTGAAGACCATTCACGCGACCCCGATCACCACCCGCGACGGTCAGATCCACGCCGAGGGAGAGCTAACCCGAACCGAAGCCCTCCAGGAGCGGTATAAGCTGCTGAAGGGGAGCCCCTTCGTCGCGGTGATCACCTCGGCGGCCCCCAAGACCGCCCGGATCCACGACGCCGAAGGAGCGGAAAAGCTCAACGTGGCGGGCTTGGGCGAATCGCTCTACACCGACCACCTGGTCGTGGCGGGCCTTTCCGGGGTGCTGCTCTTCGTGGCCCTGATCGCGGCCGTGGCCATCGCGAACCCGAAGCCCCCCAGGGCCGACCTCGAGCCGGCGCGACTCACCTGATACCCCTGAAATTCCCTGGACATCGATCGAACCTTACCCTCTAACCGAATCCCTTGATGGCAACCCTGGAGACGATGGCCCAAAATGGCTGACGCGCTGACTCGGCCGGAGCTGTTCACGCTCGATATCCTGCGAAAC
>JAKBAP010000489.1 GCA_021808995.1 Planctomycetota bacterium
CGATGCAACCCGGTACGAGCAAAGGATATCATGAAAAGCCGGGAGATCTCCCTGGCAAACCTCGATTGACCATACCAGAATGGAAATTCAACCACAATGAAGACCGGCGGGCGTCGTCCCGATGACGCGCCGGCGACTCCCCGCGGGCGTAAGCCCCGGGCGCGAGAGGAGAACCGTCCGATGACCGAGACCGCCGCCGATCCGCAAGGGCCACTTCGCGCGTTCGTTAAGCGTGGGGACTTCTTCGTCGGGATCGATAGCGACGGCTGCGCCTTCGACACCATGGAGGTGAAACATAAAGAGTGCTTTATACCAAATATCGTGAGATACTATCGGTTGGCGAGTGTGTCGCGGTATGTGCGCGAGGTCGCCGAGTTCATCAATCTGTATTCGAGTCAGCGCGGGCTTAACCGGTTTCCCGGCCTGGTCGCCACGATCGACATGCTGGCGGAACGGAGCGAGGTGATCGAGCGCAGGCCCCGATTGCCCGCGCTGACGGGTCTGCGATCCTGGCTCGATCGCGAGACCAAGCTGGCGAATCCCGCCCTCCGAGCCGAGGCGTCGCGAACTGGCGATATTGATCTGGCGCTGGCGCTGGAGTGGAGCGAGGCGGTCAATCGATCAATCAACGACGTCGTGGGCGAGGTCCCCCCATTCCCATTCGTGCGCGAGTCGCTCGAGAGCCTGCGGGGCAAGGCCGACGTGATGGTCGTCTCGGCCACGCCGGGTGAAGCGCTCGAGCGCGAGTGGACCGAGCATGGATTGAGCCCGCTCGTCGATCTGATCGCCGGGCAGGAAATGGGATCGAAGAAAGAGCATCTGACGCTCGCGACCGCCGGGCGATACGAAAAGGACCATGTGCTCATGGTTGGCGACGCCCCTGGCGACCTTTCGGCCGCCCGAGCGTCGGGATCGCTCTTCTACCCGATCAAGCCAGGCTTCGAAAACGAGTCGTGGCGGCATTTCTTCGAGGAGGGCCTGCCCCGGTTCCTGAACGGGACATTTGCCGGAGCCTACATGGCCTCCCAGATCGCCCAGTTCGAACGCTTGCTCCCCTCAACGCCCCCTTGGAAGGCGGGCTGAGCCTCGCAAGGGCCAAGGGATGAGCAATTATTCCTTCCCTAGATTCGTTGATCGCCCCACTTGACCAGGCCGCCGACAATCACGAAAATCGTTAATAGCAGCGCACGGGACGCTTATTTCCCAATTTAACAACCCATTTCGTGCCGCTGCTTGAGGAGTGACTCGTGATGCGAGCATTTCGCGAACGGTTTGGACGTCGTGATGTGATGCTATCGATCTCGATGGGATCCCTGGCGATCCTGGTGGCGGGTTTCGCCACCTGCCGGTCGGCGATGGGGGATGGCGGGGCGAAGGCCCAGACGATTCCCGTCCAGTCGGCCGACACTTCGGCGACCTGGAGTATTCACACTCAGGCCGACGGTTCCCAGGAATTGGTGGTCGTAGCGACGTATCCAGAGTTCTCGGGCAACCATGGCTTGGTTTCATACGAGACGGCGAGCACAATGCTCAAGTCGGGCTCGGGTTGGACTCGGACGGGACCGACGATGCATGAGACGGCTACTAACTGGACTCTGATCAGCCAGTCCCCCGTTCCTCTCGCTCACGGCGGGACCATCACCTACTACTTCCAGCCCAGCAAGACCGGCGCGGACAACCTGGAGGGAACTGGGACGATTCGCGTGGTCACTCTTTACAAGGATGGGTCGAGCCACCCGCTCGGCAATTTCACGAAAGTCGATCGCACGCCCCCGACATCAAGCAAGCAAACGCCGGTGCCGGGAGGAAACCTAGGCCATTGATTTCCGTGTATCGGCTACTTGGTCGCGAGGTCGGCTTCGAGCTTGCGAAGCCGATCCGCGAGTGTCTTATCGTCGTATGAATCCGCGTCGAATCGAAGGTTGTCATCGATGATTTGAATGGCCTCGCGCACGGTTTCCCGCGCGCGGGGCCGATCACCTTCGCGGATCAGGATCAAGGCCTCGAGTTCGTCTCCGATCGCGGACAGGTACGCGAGCGTGTGGTTTTTGGGGCTGGCCGCTCGCTGTGCGCGGACTTGCCGGCTCGCGGCCTCGATGTCCGTTCTGGCGGCGGTGTGATTGCCCGCGTTGATCGCGAGCCTCGCCTTCTCAAGCAGTGACTTGACCAGGCCCTCGCGGAAGGCGATCGAGTCCGGTTGCTTCCTGGCGAGGGTCTCGAGGGTTTCGACGGCCCTGGACAGGGATGTCTCGGCGTCGTTCGCGCGATCGGCCTCGGTCAGGAGCAGGCGACCCAGGCAGAGATCCGCCATGGCCATCTGGTACTGGGAGTCATCGAACGAATCGGAGTCGGGGGGGATCTCCCGCATCCTCGCCGCGCCGGCATGATAATCCTTTTCCGCGGCCGAAACGTCTCCCAGACCGCCGAGGGCCTGGCCGCGGTCGATGGTCGCCATCGCCAGGAGCACTCTCGCGGCGTTCCGTTTGTCGGCCCGCGTCGGAGAGTTCCCATCATCGGCCTCGAGATCACGAAGCGCCTTCTCGAGTGAGCCGACCGCCATGTCCGCGTCGGCTCGCGCCTCGCGGAAGGCTCCGCGCCTGAGATAGGCTTCCGATCGATTGATCCGGTTGCCGGCCAAGAACTCGGCGGCCTCGGTGGGATCGAGGATCCGGGCATAACGGGCGAGCATGGCGAGGATTTCGTCGTATTCGTCCTCGGCCGCTCGGAACCGTTCACGATCGACATGCAAGGTCGCCCGGTCGATCCGGGTCTTGATCGAAAGCCGAATGGCCTTGGCCTGGGTTGTTGGCTCCTCGGCGAGGGGCGCGAGGATGGCGAGGCCCTCCTGATAATGAGCGAGCGAATCCTCGCTCGCCCCGCTCTGCTGGTCGAGCCGGCCGAGGAGATAGTGGGTCTGAGCCAGGCCGAATCGCACGTCGAGATTGTTAGGGAACTTCGTGTCGAGTTGGGTGTAATAATCGAGCACGACTTTTCCCAGGCTCGATCGAAGCTCGCCGCTGTTGGGGTAGGATGCGATCTGGGACCCGGCGACGTTGAGCAAGGTCGTGAGGGCCGAGCGGGTCATGGTCAGTTGCTCGGCGACCTGGTCGAGGGCGGCCTCGGTGTGGGCCTTTTCACGGGCAAGACCGCGGTCGTGCCAGACGAGCCCGGCCGCGGCGGCGATCATGAGCAAGGCGGCCGGCGCGAGGAGCCGTTTGTTGCGCCGGATCAACCGGCCGGCTCGTTCCAGGGCCGGTTCGGGATAGGCGACGGTAGGTTGGTCGGCCAGGTAGCGCTCGATGTCGTCGGCGAGCGCCTTCGGGTTGGGATAACGGTCCTCGGGCTTGAGGGCCATCGCCTTCAGGCAGATGGCCTCAAGGGTCCGGGAGACACGGGGGTTAATCTGGCGGGGATGGGTGAAGTGGCCCTTTTCGACCTTGGCGATGATGGCCGCGCCGTCGTCGTCAACAAAGGGAGCTCGGCCGGCGAGAATGTAGTAAAGGGTCGCGCCGAGCCCATAGACGTCGGTGCGGGTCTCGAGCCGATCGAGCTCCCCCTTGGCTTGCTCGGGGCTCATATAAGCGGGCGTTCCGAGCCGCGCGCCGGCGATCGTCGCCTGGACCCCCGAGCTCGAGGCCGGCCGCAGCGTCTCGCCCGAGGCGGGTGTCCGCTCGCGCCGGCCCATGGGCTTGGCCAGCCCCCAGTCCACCACCAGGGTCTCGCCAAACGGACCTAAAAGGACATTCCTGGGCTTCAGATCGCGATGCAACACGCCACGGCTATGGGCGTAGGAGACGGTTTCGCAGATCGTGAGAAACCGCCGCAGAAAGCCCTGAAACTCGAGCTCGC
>JAKBAP010000048.1 GCA_021808995.1 Planctomycetota bacterium
CGAGCGCGGCCAAGGCTTGGAATCGCTTTTCCTCGGGCCGATCGCCGTGCTGTTGCATCAGGCGAATCTCATCCCAGGCCCTCGCGTAGTCCGCGCGAGCCTCCTCGAGCCGTTCCCGGACCTTTTGCACGTCGCCCAGGCCGGATTTCTCCATCTCCCACTGCCTGCGCAGGTCTTGACGCTGCTTTTCAAGCCGGCTGATTTCCTCCACCACCTCGGCGTGGCGCTCGCGGGCGTGGAGCTCGTCCTCTTGCCTGAGCATCCGCTCGGCAAGCTGGAGCTGGAGCAGCCTGCGCTCCAGCACGTCGATCTCGCTGGGGACCGATTGCAATTCCATGGCCAGCCGGCTGGAGGCCTCGTCGACCAGGTCGATGGCCTTGTCTGGCAGGAACCGATCGGTGATATAGCGGGACGAGAGCTTGGCGGCCGTGACGAGCGCGCTGTCCTTGATTTTGACCTTGTGATGGACTTCGTACCGTTCCTTGAGTCCGCGGAGAATGGCGATGGTGTCCTCGACCGAGGGTTCGCCGACCTTGACGGGCTGGAATCGACGCTCGAGGGCGGGGTCTTTCTCGATGTTTTCCCGATATTCGTCGAGAGTGGTCGCGCCGATGCAGCGGAGCTCGCCACGGGCAAGCGCGGGCTTGAGCAAGTTGGCCGCGTCCATCGAACCCTCGGCCTTGCCCGCGCCGACGACCAGGTGGAGTTCGTCGATGAAGAGGATGATCCCCCCCTCCGATCGGGTGACCTCCTGAAGCACGGCCTTCAGGCGTTCCTCGAATTCGCCGCGAAACTTGGTTCCGGCGACCAAAGCGCCCATGTCGAGCGCGATCAGCCTGCGTTTCTGAAGGCTTTCGGGGACGTCGCCGGAGATGATCCGCTGGGCCAGCCCCTCGACGATGGCCGTCTTTCCCACGCCCGGCTCGCCGATCAGGACGGGATTGTTCTTGGTACGCCGCGAAAGCACCTGGATGACGCGCCTGATCTCGGAATCACGGCCGATGACGGGATCGATCTTTCCCTTGCGGGCCATCTCGACCAGATCGCGGCCATAGCGTTCGAGGGCCTGATATTTGTCCTCGGGGGTCTGGTCGGCGACGCGCTGGCCGCCGCGGATGGTTCGTAGGGCCTCGAGCACGTCTTTCTCATTGAGCCCCACGGCCTCGAGCAAGGCCTGGGCCCGGCCCTTGGTCTTGAGCAGCCCCAGGAGCAAGTGCTCGACCGAGACGTATTGGTCCTTCATGCGCTCGGCTTCCTTGGCGGCCTGGTCGAGCGCTTGGGAAAGCTCCTGACCGATCATGGTTTCGCCGCCAGTGACCTTGGGAAGCGAGGCCAGACCTTCCTCGGTGGCCTTCAGGACCTGGGCGGGGTTGACCCCGAGACGCTCCAGAAGAGAGCGGACGACCTGCTGATCGGGATGCAGCAAGGCGGCGAGCAAGTGAAGGGGCTCGATCTTTTGATGCCCCCGATCGCGGGCGGACGCCTGGGCGAGCTGGACGGCTTCTTGACTCTTGATGGTGAGCTGATCAAAGCGAAATGCCATGGCGAGGATCCTCCATCACGAACAACAAAGCGCGCGGGGCCTCGGCTGGTGGGAGAAGCGACTTCGGACCAGCGCGGGGTCGTTCTGGGAATCCAGGACCCAGCCCATTCCGGTGTGGAGCGGGCTGGGTCCATGGAGCGGGTTACTTCTTTTCCTCGAATTCGACGTCGATGACGTCGTCGGGCTTGGCCGCGCCAGGGCCCGCGTCGCCAAAGGGCGAAGCGCCCGGACCAGGGCCTGGACTACTCGGGCTGGGCTTGGCCGCGCTTGAGTAGAGGTGCTCGCTCATGGCCTGGCTGGCCCGCTCGAGCTCCTCGACGGCTCGGTTGATCGCGGCGGGGTCGTCCTGCCCCTTGACGGCGTTGACCTTGTCGATGGCGGCCTTCACGGCGGCGACGTCGGACTCGCCGAGCTTGTCCTTGCTCTCGTCCATCAGCTTTTCAAGCTGATAGACGCGCTGTTCGGCGTTGTTGCGGGCCTCGGCGAGCTCCCTGCGCTTCTTGTCGTCGGCGGCGTGCGACTCCGCGTCGCGCTTCATCCGCTCGATCTCCTCGGTGGAGAGTCCCCCCGACGAGGTGATGTGGATCGTCTGCTCCTTGCCCGTGGCCGTGTCTCGCGCGGACACGTTCAGGATGCCGTTGGCGTCGATGTTGAACGCGACCTCGATCTTGGGCACGCCCATCCGCGCCGGCGGAATCCCCTCGAGATTGAACTCGCCCAGCGAGCGATTGTCGGCGGCCATTGGGCGCTCGCCTTGATAGACCTTGATCGTGACCGCCGTCTGATTGTCGTCGGCCGTCGTGAAGGTCTCTTTCTTTTCGGTCGGGATCGTGGTGTTGCGGGGGACCAGGACGGTCATCACCCCCCCCTTGGTCTCGAGCCCCAGCGACAACGGCGTGACGTCGAGCAACAGGACTTCCTTGACCTCGCCCGTCAAGACCGCGCCCTGGATGGCCGCGCCGATCGCGACGACCTCGTCCGGGTTCACCCCCTTGTGAGGTTCCTTGCCAAAGACGTCCTTGACGATCTGCTGGACCCTGGGCATTCGGGTCGAGCCGCCGACCAGGACAACCTCGTCGATCTGAGCCGGCTTGAGCTTGGCGTCCTCGAGGGCCTTGAGCACGGGCCCTCGACAGCGCTCGAACAGGCTGTCGGTCAGCTTTTCGAACTGTGCCCGCGTGATCGAGAGCGTCAGGTGCTTGGGTCCGGAGGCGTCGGCCGTGATGAACGGCAGATTGATGTCGGCCTGAGCCTGAAACGAGAGGTCCTTCTTGGCCTTCTCGGCGGCTTCCTTGAGCCTCTGAAGAGCCATCTCGTCCTTGCGGAGGTCGATCCCTTGTTCCTTTTTGAACTCGCCCGCGATGTGATTGATCAGGGCCTCGTCCCAATCGTCACCACCCAGGTGGGTGTCGCCGTTGGTCGAGAGCACCTCGAAAACGCCGTCGGCGACATCCAGGATCGAGATGTCGAAGGTTCCCCCACCCAGGTCGAAAACCGCGATTTTCTCGTTCTTTTTCTTGTCGAGCCCATAGGCGAGCGCCCCGGCGGTCGGCTCGTTAATGATCCGCTCCACCGACAGACCCGCCACCTGGCCGGCGTCCTTGGTCGCCTGACGCTGGCTATCGTTGAAATACGCCGGGACCGTGATCACGGCCTTGCGAACCTTGTGTCCGAGATAGCTCTCGGCCGCTTCCTTGAGCTTTCGCAAGACCAAGGCGGAAATCTCGGACGGGGTGTAGTCCTTGTTGTTGGCATGGACCTTCACGAATTCGGACGCCCCCCCGACAACCTGATAGGGAACCATTTTCTCTTCGTTTCGGACCTCGTCGTGACGTCGACCCATGAACCGCTTGATCGAGTAGACGGTGCCCGTTGGATTCGTGATCGCCTGCCTCTTGGCCGGATCACCCACCAAAACCTCCCCCTTGGGCGAGAACGCGACCACCGAGGGAGTCAACCGACTCCCCTCCTGATTCGCGATCACCGTGACATCATTCCCCTCCATCACCGCGACGACGCTGTTGGTCGTTCCCAGGTCGATCCCAATGATCTTTTCACCTTCAGCCACGTTAAGTCTCCTTTTCCATCACGAACGACCACGCCACGCGACAACGACCCCATCACCCGGTATCGTAACGCATGATCCAGACGTCCGGCGATCGAAAGACCGCGCTCGGACAACAGATCTCAAGATTGTAAGCATTCCCCGTGCCAGATTGCTCTTAGGGCCACTGGCTTTACCACAAATCATTCTTCGGATTGAACTTAGGAATGCTCCTCGCGAGCCCCGAAAACACCCACGGCGAGGGAAAGTGCCATTTTGACAGCAGTGCCTGGCCGGCCGAACTGCTCGTGCCAAATCGGCAGTTTCGGGTCCGAGTCGGGGTCCGTGGGGGGTTGGGATCGTCTCGGCGTGGTTCGGAGGGGCAAGGACCGGGGATTCCGGGCGGAAGTTCTCAAGATGCGTGCGATTTTGGGTGCGTTAACGGAGCCTGGCTTTCGGTCCGCGCGGAAGGCTTTTGGCGTGGCGGCGGTCGATGGCACGAAGGATCGAGGGGCCTTCCCTTGACGGACCCGGACTGCTCGCGTGACCACGGACGTGGATCCGTGGTCAGGTGAAGCACCAACTCGTTGAGCCGTGTTTGGCGACTGCTTGGTTTCGCCTTCGCCGCCTCGGGTTCAATCACGACTTTCAAGGAACCGCTAGAAACCGTCGGCGCGCTCGCAATTTTGCTTGACAGTCGGCACAATTTCCTTTAATTACCTATGTCGATATCAGTTGTGTCGGTCGTCATGATTCAAAATCGGGGCTGGAGGGCGGCGGGTCAGGCGGTCTGGCCGAGTCTCCGTCCCCCAGAGTCGCTGGTCGCCGTGGTCCATCCATGAACCGCAAGTCGGCACCCAAGAACCGAACGGGCACGAGCGGCAAGCCGCCGGCGTCCAAACCACGTGGCCCGGACACCAAGCGTGGACCCTCGCTCGACTCACTGAGGCAAGAGATCGACCGTCTTGACCAGGAGCTGGTCAAGCATATGAACCGGCGTGCCCAGGTGGCGGCGCGGATCGGTCAGCTCAAGCACGATCAGGGGCTTGAGGTCTGGTCCGCCGCGCGTGAGGACCAGGTTCTGGCGAAGGCGCTTGGGTCGAGCCAGGGGCCTCTCCCCGAGGAGACGCTCCGGATCATCTTTCGCGAGTTAATGAGCGGCTCCCGGGCCCTTCAGCGCTCGATCCGCGTGGCCTGCCTGGGTCCCAAATATAGCTATAGCCACCTCGCCTCGGTCGCGAAATTCGGGGAGGCGGTCGAGCACGTCCCCCTCGGTTCGATCGCCGCCGTGTTCGAGGAGGTCAATCGCCGCACGGTCCAGTTTGGCCTGGTCCCCCTGGAGAATTCGACCGACGGCCGAATCGCCGACACACTCGAGATGTTCACCAAGCTCCCCAACGTCAAGATTCGGGCCGAGGTCCGGCTACGAATTCACCACTGCTTGCTCGGGAGATGTGAATGGAGCCAGGTCCGCAGGGTCTACTCGAAGTCGCAGGCGCTTTCGCAGTGCCGTGACTGGCTCGGCAAGAACGTCCCCCAGGCGGTCAAGGTCGAGGTCGTCTCGACCGCCGCGGCCGCCGAGCTGGCCCGGGTCGAGGAATTCGCCGCCGCCGTGGCCAGCAGGGCCGCCGCGACCGCCTGCAAGCTCGATATCCTCGCGGAAAACATCGAGGACCAACATTACAACGTCACCCGATTCGCCGTCATCAGCGAGCACCCCGGCGAACGGACCGGCCGAGATAAAACCACGCTCATGATTCGTCTGCCGAATCAGGTCGGATCGTTGTCAAAGGTCATCAGCCCGTTCGAGAAACTCGGGGTCAACATGACCTGGATCGAGTCGTTTCCGATCCCAAGCGGCTCCTCGGAAAGCGATCCCTCGTACCTGTTTTTCATCGATGTCGAGGGCCACTTCGACGACGAACCGGTCAAGAAAGCCCTCGAGTCCGCCCGCAAGCGATGCGAACGGCTCGACATCCTGGGCTCATATCCCAAGAGCCTCTGCGTCGAAAGCTGACACACCCAGGGTTCGCGATCACCCCCGAGCCCCAGTCGCGAGCCCTCGCCAGCGGTCGGCCTCGTCGGCTCGCCCCATCCGATCTCGAACCGCGGCCAATCGCAAGCAAAGCTCCGGGTCCAGGCTGCCTGTCAGGTTCATCAGACGATTGGCCTGTTCGTAAAGATCGGTCAGTTCCTGGCGAGCCATGCGGCGAGCCCGGTCCAGGCGCGTGATCGCCTCAGACTCGCGGTCGTCACCTGAGTTTTTCAGGGCCCGGGCCAGGCGATAATGGACACGATCATCGGAGGCGTCAAGCTCCATCGCCGCCCGATAGGCCACGGCAGCGCCCTTCCAGTCTCCCCGCTGGGCCAGCATCGCTCCACGGGGGCTGGCGAAACGTGGATCCGCCGCCAGTACCTGGGGGATTCGAGCCAGGTCTCGCTCGAGCTCGGCGGGCCGCGATGCATCATCCTCCGCCAGGAGTAGTGCTTCCCAGCTCGCCGGGTCCAGGGGATCGCGGCTGACAAGATCGCGGAGCAGGCCGATCCCCTCGTCGGCCCGGTTGATTTTCACGAGAGCCCGGCCCAGCGCGATGGCCGAATGGAGATCGCCCGGGTTGTCGCGAACGACGGGCTCGAAAGTCCGCGCTGTCGACTCAGCCCCCAGCGGCTGGACGTCCTCGCGGATGAGCTCGAGCAAAAGCTGAACCCGATCACGGGGGTCCGGCTCGCGGGCCTGAAGCTCAAGCGCGAGCGCATGGGCCTCCGCGCGACGAGACTGCACGTAATAGAGGCCCAGGAGGGCCCAACCGGCCTCGGGGACGTTGGGATCGAGCTCTAGGGCTCGTTTCCAGCAATCCTCGGCCTGATCATGGCGAGCGAGCGAGGAGTAGGCCTTGCCTCGGTTGAGCTCGACGACCGCCTTCACCCTGCGATCGAAGGACTTGACCCTGTCGAGATGCTCGAGAGCGAGGGCGGGCTTCTGGACGTCACGCGCCAGGGCGACCTGGGCCATGAGCACGTGGGCGGCGGGATTCTCGGGCCGCTTAACGAGGTAACCCTGGATCATTCGCTCGGCTCGGTCGTAATCACGGGCGGCCAGGAGGGCGGGGACCGAGCTGAGATCCGGCGGGCGAGGAACCCGTCGGGTCAGCCCAACCCCGATCGCCACGACCGCGGAGACAACCAGGAAGACCAGGACGAACCATTCGCGGGGATGCAAGGATTTGGTCATGGTGATCCGCGGGGATTGGGGGCGAGCGAATCATCGGGCTCCCCCATGCCGCCAGGGCTGGGGCCTGAGCGAGCACGATTGGCGTCGGCCCGAGCACGCGATTCCCGCGATTTGGCGAGGTCGCCCAACATCTGGTGGACCAGACTGAGCTGATAAAATGGCTCGACCGCGAGCGGCGAGAGATCGCCCGCGCGCTGGAAACATCGGACGGCCTCGCGCCAATCATGCCTGGTCATGGCCAACCGGCCGAGATCGAGCCAGGCGTCGGCGTTGCCGGGGTCTTCCTCGACGGCCCGTCGCCAATAACGCTCGGCCTCCTCATCCCGGCCCAATCGCTGGCATGCGACACCCAGGAGCTCCTTGAGCCCCGGGTCATCGTCACGCTCAAGCGCGTGCTCGAGATGCGTTCTCGCCTCCTCGTCCCGGCCCAGGCCCATCAGGTCGAGCGCGAGGTGAGTATAGAAAAGCGCCCGAGGGATGTGGATCGTCCGCAGCTCGGGGTCGAGCTCGATCGCGCGCTCGGCCGCCGCGACCGCCTGGGTAAAGTGCTTTCCCTGGTGAAGCGCGTAGGCGAGCAATGTTTGGCCCGCCGCTTCCTCGCCCGGGATCTTGAGGAGCCGCTGGGCCAGGGGGACGACCTCGCGAGCCTGCCCTTGACCCAGTCGCACCGCGGCCAGGCGCTTCAGCGCGGACGGGTCGGACGGCTCGCGAGCGAGCAAGTCGTCATAGATCGCGGCGGCCTCGGCGGGCCGATTCAAAAACACGAGCCCGAGTGCTCGCTCATGCAGAGCGGGGCGATCGAGCAGGCCGGCGAGAACGAAATGACGCTCGGCCAGCGCGGGCTGGCCGAGGCGAGCAAGGCACTGGGCGGCCATCAGATGTGCCCCCCCATCGCCAGGATGAGACTCCAAGTAATTCCGCGCGCCGCGAAGCGCGACCTGGTATCGCCCGCGGGCAAACGCGGCGGCCGCCTTGGCCTCGGGATCGAATCGCTCGTGGGCTCGCCTCCATGAGAGAGAGAGCACGGCCCCCCCGACGACCAGAACCACGAGCCCCATCAGCGACCCGCGGCGAGCCCACGCCCGAGCCCGATCACCTGTCGGCGGGATGGAAGGATTGCTCGACATGATTGGGAGCCCTCCGACCACGCGGCCCCGCGATCCATGGACGAGCCTCGCGTTTCGCATGACGATAGATCATACGAGCGCGGCCCATGGCGTCGCCAGACTCCGCGCTCGACCGACGATCGGATCAATACGAGTCGGAACTGATCACCTCGCCCCCCATGGGCGTCGCCAGCGCGTACCAGGCGTTGAACGCGACCGAGTTCTTGATGAAATGGACCGAGCCATCCATGAACAGGGTATTCACGCCTCCCGGATGGTAGGAGCTCGCGGCCACCATGGTCTGGGTCGCGCCGGCGAAATCCTGATCGCTCGAGGTTCCCGGGAAGCTATTGACGTTTGTCCAATAGCACGACCGGCGATTGGGCGTCTGGGTGTGTGAGTAGAGATTGTGCCCCCCCGAAAGGGCGAACTCGCCTTTCCACCAATAGTCTTGCGACAGCCCCGGGGTGTTTTGGCAGTACTGGGCGGCCAGCCAGTCGGGGGGTGAGCTTGGCGTCCCCTGGCCGATGAACTGGTTCCAGGAGGGACCGGCGTAGACCATCCCCAGACCATCGATGGCCTGGCCGGAATTGCTCTGTACCGATTCGCTCATGACGACGGTGTTGCTGGTCCCGTCCGTGAACGAGGCCATGGAGATCGTCCTGTTCGCGTCCAGGCCGCCCGGCAGGTTATAGTCGATCGCGCCTGGCGAATACGACGGTCCGTTGACCATCCCCCCGGTGAAGAACCGTGAATTACCGACGTTCCAGTAATAGTCCGTCGTGCCGATCAACCGCTGGGTGCCATTGATGAAGAATTGGTTGTTGCCCCCGTTGTTGGCGTCCGAGGGGCAAAGAAAGCCCTTGATATACGTGATATTGGCGGTCGCGTTGGAACGTCCCCAATCGCCCGCCCAGACCTCCTCGTCCATGGGAGCGGCGTTCCACTGGCCTCCGACCAGCCAGATCCCCCGCACGCCATACATGAAGTTGATCGAGTTGTAATCGGGAACCTGGTCCATGAACGGGAGGACACGGCAGAGAACTCCCTGGTCCTGGTAGTTTTGCGTCAGCGAAACCACCGCCGAGGGGGGAATCGCGCCGTAGCTACTGACGTAGTTGTTGACCGCGAGGCCAATCTGCTTTTGATTGTTGACGCATTGGGCGCGTCGAGCCGCCTCCCGCGCCGACTGCACCGCCGGTAACAAAAGAGCGATCAAGACCGCGATGATCGCGATGACCACCAGCAACTCGATCAGGGTGAAACCACGAACCGTCCGCGGATTTTTCACGAGCTCTCTCCCTCTAAGAAATGAGAATGTAAAAGGCCGTCTGGAGCCGGATCGAGACAAGGCGGGGATGCGGGCTTGCGTGCACGACCGGGGATTGCGATCACGACGAGAACGTCAATTCGCCTTGGCCTTTTTCTTGGCCAGATCCTCGGCGGCTTTCTTGTTTCGCTCGGCGATCTTGGCCTCTTGCTTGGAGACGGTATGGGTACGAGCCCGACGCTCCGAAACCTTTTCGTCAGGGTTTTCGGGAGGTTTCCCTGGCGGCGCGGTCGCCAGGAACTCCTTCTCGTTTTGATTCGCGGGCTCACAGCCCAAGATCCCGGCCAGACCCAGGAGGGTCAAGGTCGAGAGCAGCTCGCGGCGGGACGGCCTTGGCATGGCTTTGACTCCGTACATTGACGACTCGATCCCAGAAACGACAACCCAGCGCCCATGGCCCCGACCGCGCGAGGCTCAGTCCGCCTTCCCTTTCGGCTCGGCCGGCAGCCGGCCCACGACCGTGCCCTCTCGATCCGTCATCTCAATCGCGGGGTCGCCGTCGGCGCTGACCGACAGCCGGATCGCCCCCTTGCCCCCGTTCCCCCCCGGCTTTCCCTGACTCAAGAGATTCAGGACCGTCGAGCCGTCTTCCTCAATGCGAAAATTGCCCCGAATCCCGCTCTTGTCGTAAAACACCATGCCCGGAGTACCACCCCCCTCCGGCCAGACCTTCAGACCCATGCGATATTGCTTTTCAAGGTCCATGAAGATCAGGTTGGGCAGCCCCCATTTATCAAGCGTACCCAGCAAGACCCTCAGGTCCTTGCGATTGTAAAGTCCGTATTCCTTCGCCTCGATCCGCGGGGAGACCGATGGACCCAGCCCGGCGATCGTGACATATCCCAGTTCACGCGCGGTCACGACCCCGGCGATCACCAGCACAACCGTCACGGATACCCCCCACCAGTGCGATCTCGATGGCTTTCGCGCTGCCTCAAGCGCGCTCGCCAAGCGAGCCAGCTCGCTCTCTAGCCGCTCCAGCCGCTGGCTCGTCGTCTCCGTGGGCTCGGCCATCCGGTCCTCTCCCATCAACCAATTCCGAAGATCCAGCGATGCCCACGAATCCTGTAAAAACCGAGGCTCAATGTCAAATGAAATTCCTGTAAAACAATTACTCGCATTCTTCATCCCGTGTGCGGGATCGACAACGAGTTTTTTTGGATTGTTACGATCGTTTCCACGAGGTCCAGGATTGACCCGCGCGTGATCAACCGCGAAGAATCGAGGACTTACGCGACTCGCGTTTTCCGCGCAGGCCGGGAGCGATCATGATTCGAACGAGGCGACTCGGCTTTCCTCTGACCTTCGTGATCCTCGTGGCCATCGCCTTGGGGATTTGGCGTTCGCGCGCGAACGGGCCGAAGGATCAATACTCACGGGGCGTTTCCGCCTATGCCCGAGGCAAATGGGAGGAATCGGAGCGAGTGGCCCGGTCGATTCTTAGGACCGATCGAGCCGACACCAACGGGCTCTTGCTCCTGGCGAGGTCGTCGGCCCGGCTTGGTCGAGACGCGCCGGCCGAGGCGATCTACCGCCGGCTAGGGGGGGACGCTCTCGAGGCCGAGGATCTCTTCTTGCTGGGTCGCGGGCTCCTGGCGAGGGGGTTGGACCAGCCGGGAGCCGCCGCGCTTCGGTCCGCCCTCGACCAGGCACCCGATCACGCGGAGACGCTCGAGGCCCTGGTCGCTTACTCCTTTCGAGCCGGCTCGCTGATCGATGCCCGGACGATGGCGACCCAGCTCGCGTTTCAAAAGGGTTACGAGGTCAAGGCTCGGGCGTGGCTGGGTCGCGTGGAGATGGATCTGCTTGAGCCCGCGTTGGCGCTTGATCAGATCTCGCGGGCCATCGATCTCGATGATGCTCTCGCCGGCACCTGTTTGACGCCCAGCCAAGCTCGACTTTTGATGGCGAGGTGCGCCTTGATCATGGGCGAGCCGGCCCGGGCGATCCTGGAGCTCGATCGCGTCAAGCCAGTGGCCCGCGACCCCGAGGCAGGGGAAGAGAAAGCGTGGCTTGCCAGCCGGGCGTACTTGCAACAGGGTGACGTGGCGAGGGCTCGCGAGACCCTCGCCCAGGCGGGCGTGGCCGATGATCCGACACGCCCCGAGCCGGCTCCTTACCTGGGCGCGCTCGCCTGCCGCGAGTGTCATCTGGCCAAGTACGCGACGCAGCGGTCGAGCCGCCATGCCAGAACTCTCGTCCGCGGCGCGGACCTGGTCGACCTGCCCTGGCCGACCGCCCCCGTGATCGACGCCGACAACCCCGCGATCGCTCAATCATTCGAACGCGACGGCGGCCACGTTCGGCTCAAGACCACGATCAGGGATCGGGCGATGGTCGCGATCATCGAGTACGCGCTGGGCTCGAATCATCAGGGGCAAACGTACATCGCGTCCGACCCGACCGGGCAGGTCCGCGAGACCCGCGTTTCGCGGTTCCCCCGCGCTCCCGAATGGGACCGAACGATCGAGCACCCGAGAACCCCGGCCGACGATGCTGGATATGCCGGCCGACCCATTTCACGAGAGTCGCTACGGAAGTGCCTAGGCTGCCACGCGACCACGTTTCAGGCCGCCTGGGACCCCCAGGGACGCCCGGAGGCGGCCGACCATGGGATCGGATGCGAGCGCTGTCATGGGCCAGGGGGAAATCACCTGATCGCGGTCAGGTCGCGCTTCGAAACACTCGCCATCGCACGTCCGAGGCTGGCGACGGCCGCCCAGATCATGACCCTCTGCGGCCAATGCCACCAACCCCCGTCATCAGGCCAGGCGAGTGTCTCCGACGTCCGCTTTCAAGCCCCCCGGCTCTCGCGTGGTCGGTGCTATCAAGAAAGCGATGGACGCCTGAGCTGCGTCACCTGCCACGACCCCCACTCCGACGCACAAACATCCGCCGATTACTATGTATCACGTTGTCTTGAATGTCATCCCTCGGCCCAGGCAAGGCCCCGATCGACCGACCAGCCGACCTGGCCCCCCTGCCCCGTGAGCCCCAATTCCGGCTGCCTCGCGTGCCATATGCCTGTCCTCAAGGACGCGGTTCCGCGCTCGGTGTTCACCGACCACTGGATCCGCGTGCGAAGGCCGGATGAACCGCGGGGTCGGGCCGGCCGTTAGCCCGCGGGCGTCCGCGCGATCGCGAGCAAGGCCTCGGGGTTTTCCAGACTGGAGGCGTCGCCCCAGGGAAGGCCCAGGGCCGCCTGGCGGATCAGCCGTCTGAGGATCTTGCCACTGCGCGTCCGCGGCAGATCGCCCACGAACCAGACGGCCGCGGGGGTGAACGACTTGCCGAGCGCCACCGCGACATGCTCCGCGAGCTCGTGCTCGAGCGACCTCGACCCCTCATATCCGCGCTTGAGCACGACATAGCAGTGAATCTGGTCTCCCTTGATTGGATCGGGCGCTCCGATCACCGCCGACTCCGCCACGGCCTCGTGGGCCGCGAGCGCGGACTCGACCTCGGCCGGGCCGATCCGCTTGCCGGCGACCTTGAGCGTGTCGTCGCTGCGACCATGCAGATACCAGAATCCGTCACCGTCGATCGATGCCCAATCGCCATGCGTCCAGACGCCGGGATAACGCGACCAATAGGTCGCGAGATAACGCTCGGGGTCGCCCCAGATGCCCCGCGTCATTCCTGGCCAGGGCTTGACGCAGACGAGCTCTCCCACGCCGCTCTTGAGGGATTCGCCCTTCTGATCGTAGACGTCGACCGCCATCCCGAGCGCGGGCCCGCCGAGCGAGCAGGGCTTGATCGGGCAAACCGGCAGCACCGAGAGCAGGCACGCGCCGACCTCGGTGCCGCCAGAAAGGTTAATGATCGGGATCCGCCCACCCCCTACCCGCTCGAACAGCCAACGCCACGATTCAGGGTCCCACGTCTCGCCGGTCGAGGCCAGGATCCGGAGCGATCGAAGGTCATGCCCGAGCGCTGGATCGAGACCATGCTTCATGAGCGCCCGGATCAGCGTCGGCGAAAGGCCCAGAATGCTGACCCGATGGCGCTCGACGATCGCCCAGAGCCGATCGGCGGCGGGATAATCAATCGCTCCCTCGGCGAGCACGACCGTCCCGCCCGCCGCGAGCCCCCCCACGATGGTCCACGGACCCATGATCCAGCCCAGGTCGGTGACCCAGCAGAGGCGGTCGATCGCCCGCATGTCGGCCTGATGCGCGGCCTCCTGGGCGATCTTGACCAGGAACCCGCCATGGACATGGACCGCCCCCTTGGGCTTGCCGGTGGTGCCCGAGGTATAGGCGATCAAGACCGGGGTTTCGGGGTCGAGGGGTCGGGAAGGAACGTCGTCGGGCTCCGATTCGAGCCATGTGTTCCAGTCGACCAGTCGAGCCTGGCCGATCGGCGTGGTCGGGCGCGGATGCTCGCGTTCAATGACGACCAAGTGGGTGACGCTGGGGGTGGATTCGACGGCCTGGAGGGCCTCGCCGAGCATATCGATCGGTCGGCCGCGGCGGACCGAGGTTCGGGCGGCGATCAAGACTCTCGCCTGGCAGTCGACCAGCCGCGCGGCGATGGCGGCCGCGCCAAAGCCCGAGAAAACCGGCACGGCGACCGCGCCGATTCGAGCACAGGCCAGAAAGGCCGCGACGGCCTCGGGAATCATCGGCAGAAACAGGCCCACCCGGTCGCCCTGGGTCACGCCCAGGCACCCAAGCGCGGACGCCGCTCGCGAGGTCATCGCATGGAGCTCGCGATAGGTCAGTCGCCGGCTGCTCCCGTCCTCGCCGTCCCAGATGATGGCGAGCCGTTCGCCCGCGGTCCCTTGTGCGTGCCGGTCGAGGCAATGCTGGGCCAGATTGATCAACCCGCCGGAAAACCAGGTGGTCCAGGCGATCCCCTGGCTCGAATCGAGCACGCGATCAAAGGGACGCTGAAACGTGATGTCAAGCTCCTCGACGACCTCGCGCCAGAACCATTCGATGTCGCGGACGGAGCGATCGACGAACGCTCTGGGATCGGTTTCTCCCAGCCGCGCCATGAACCGCCCCAGGTTTGAGTCCGCGATCAAATCGCGATCTGGACGCCAGACGATGTTCATGCCTGGGTTGCTTTCGTTTGGGTTTCCGTCGCGGGTCCGAAACGGGTTGCATCTGGTTGTAGCGCGCGGGGGTTTTCCCTGCAACGGACGAGCGAGGAATGCCTTGGCGGATGAGGTTCGCTCCCTCGACAACGATGCAATCGGGTTGATAACATCCACGCTGAGCCGGTTGCGGCGATTCGTGTCGCGCCTTCGGCGTCCTCCGCGGTGGATTCGACCCGTGGAAGCCGAGCGACCCCACATTGGAGCGGCCCTCAATGAAACTCGAACACCTGACGATCGAGAACTTCCGAGGGATCGAGCACCTCGAGCTTTCGTTCCTGGACGAGGTCGGCTTGCCCCGAGACATCTCGATCGTCGCCGGACCCAACACGAGCGGGAAGACGACGATCCTGGACGCGATCGCGCTTTGCCTGATGCCCGTGACCAGCGGCTACCGGCCTCGGGGCGGCCTGAGCATGACCGCTAGCTCCCTCGTTCGATCGGGGGCGGCGCGGGCGCGCGTGGAGGCTCGCGTCTGGTTCGACGACGACGAGATTCAGGCGACTCGCGATGTGATGGAGCGAAGCGGAAACCCTTTCGCTCGTTCCCTTCCCAATGAGAACCTCATCGAGGTTTCCTGGGAGTTTCCCGACGATCAAGGCGGAGACCAGACGGGACACATTCGATGCAACCCTCCGAATGGATGGCATCTGTTCCAGGGACGGAGGGTTCTGGCGAAGTTCCTTCACGTCCCGGAGCTCGGCCCGAAGCTCTTCGAGCGACTCGGAGGGCTGGTGATGTTCGACCAACAGCGGACAGGCTTGTCAATGCACGTGGCTCCTCGAGAGCAGGCGGTGTTGGGCGATCTCTTGGTGTCGGACCAGAACGGTGTCATGCGAAAGGACGACGCGACCGGACGCTCCGTCGAATCAGACGCCCGACGTGACGTTTTGACCAAGAATCCCCGTACGATCCTGACGACGCTGGCCTTTCGAGCTCTGCTCCCGCAAACTAGCAAGGCAACTGAAAAAGAGGATTTTGCTCGACTGAAGACCCTCTACGAGCATGTCTGCCGACCCCATCGCATCGGCGATCTGATCAACACCGAGCATGGTCTGGATATGGAATTCTGGGACGACCGGGGCAAGTACCTTTATGATGGGCTTTCGGGCGGCCAGGAGATGATCTTGCTTATGCTGCTCCAGTTCGCAACGGAGCGAATCCACCGTTCGATCGTCTTGATCGACGAGCTCGAGCTGCACCTGCACCCCCTGTGGCAAGACCGCCTTTTGGTGTCGTTGCCCAAGTTAGGCGATGACAACCAGTTTTTCATCACGACGCACTCGACCCACATCCGGGACACGACCGACCCGAAGAGCCACTTCAGGACAGGGGACTTGTCCGTAGGCGTCGGAGCCCCCGCGGGCATTCATGGGGCTGAGTCCGATGGCTGAGCTCTGTCTCGTTTGCGAGGGCGAGCCGAATAGCATCGACGCAACGATTTTGAAACAGGTGTTTGTCAGCGTGCTAGGCGCCGGGATTTCCATCGAATCCGGTGGAGGAATCAAGGGAACAGGCCCGATCGCGGCATTCCTCCGACGGCAGCGAGGGGGGACGGTCGCTTATGTCAACGACCGTGATTATCGTCCTCGTGATGACGCCGAGAGGGCTTTCGCTGATGGCCAAAACGGCTTTCTTTGGCGTCGGCACTCGATCGAGAACTATCTTTTGCATCCGTTGGTGATCCGTTCCGCGCTCAGTCGAGTCAAGGAGCGATTCAAGCCGCGAGCCAACGCGCCGGGCTGGTTGGCTGCCTTGCCCGACGATACCGACGAGATTTCCGACATGCTCAGGGCGTGCGCCCAATCACGAGCCCCAGAGGAAGCCTGCCGCATGGCCAATCATCGCCTGTGGAAGGAGCTTCCGAAATCGCTAGGCCGGATTCAGAAACGAAATCCGCCTCTGGATGCCGTGGACGACCGAATCGCCCCCATCCTCTGGAGGGAAGCCTTGTGCCAAGAGGTCAAGAGGGTGTCGAACTCGGCCGCCGCGACTGCCTCATGCATGGTTTTCTCTCGCCAGAACGCCATTCGACACTTCGACGCGTCCTTCGATGAGATCACCGCCGAGTCGTACATCGGAGAAATGGAGTTCCTGATCGACTTCCATGGCCTCGACCTCTTGGGTGAACTTCGGCTACGGGTTTCGCCAGGAAGGAATGCACTGCCGGACGATCGGCTCGTCCTTGGCGCGGCGGCCGAATACGAGGCCAACCCCCTGCTGTACGGAAAGGACGACTTCCGCGACCTGGCGAATGGCGTGCGGGCGCTGGCCGGATTGGGTCCGGTCGGAGGGCCCTAATCCATCCGGACACGGATCAGTGTCAATCTGTCAGGTTTTTCAACCCTCCGCGCAAGTCCACTTTCCCGGCCGACTTGGATTTGGTAAAGTATCAGGCTCGTTTGGAGATGAAATTACTGGGATCAGGCCCTCGGGCCGCCCGCGTCGAGATGTTGCTTGATGATCATCGTGCTGAAACCTCGGGCCGACGCCCAGGTCGTGAACCACGTTCTCGAACGTATCGCCGCCCTGGGCCTGACGCCCCACCTGAGCCAGGGGGTGTCGCGGACCATCATTGGCGTGATCGGTGATGAATCCAAGCTCGCCACCCTTCCGCTTCAGGCGATCGAGGGGGTCGAACAGGTCGTTCCGATCCTGAAGCCCTATAAACTCGCCAGCCGCGAGTTTCATCCCGAGGGTTCGGCCTTCGAGATCAAGGGGGTCAAGATCGGCGGCGGCGGCCTGGCGGTGATCGCGGGGCCATGCGCCATCGAGAGCGAGGATCTGCTCGTCGAGATCGCCGGCCGCGTCCGCGCGGCTGGGGCCAATATCCTTCGCGGGGGCGCGTTCAAGCCCCGTACGAGCCCCTACAGTTTTCAGGGACTCGGCGAGGAGGGGCTCAAGATCCTTCAGGCCGTTGGCGAGCAATTCCAGATGCCCGTCGTGACCGAGGTCATGGACCCCCGCCAACTGGAAATGGTCGAGCAATACGCCGACATTCTCCAGATCGGCGCGCGCAATATGCAAAACTTCGATCTGCTCAAGGAATGCGGCCGCACTCGCATCCCCGTGCTCCTCAAGCGGGGCATGAGCGCGACGGTCAAGGACCTGCTCATGTCGGCGGAATACGTGCTGTCCGAGGGAAATCGCCAGGTGATCCTCTGCGAGCGGGGGATCCGTACGTTCGAGGATTCGACTCGCAACACGCTCGACCTCTCGATCGTGCCCAATTGCCAGCTCCAAAGCCACCTCCCCATCATTGTCGACCCCAGCCACGGCACGGGTCGGCCCGAATTGATCCCGGCCATGGCCCGGGCGGCCATCGCGGCCGGGGCCGACGGGATCCATATCGAGGTCCACTCGTGTCCTGAACGGGCGCTCTCGGATGGTCCACAGGCCCTGGTTCCCGACCAGTTCGACCGCCTCATGGTTGAGATTCGGGCTCTCGCCGACCTGATGGGAAAGACCATCACCAGCCAAACCGGAGAAACCGCCGTATGCGCGCCCTGTTGATCGCGGGCAACTGGAAGATGAACCCGGCCACCATCGCGGGCGCGGCCGCGCTCGCGCAGGCGGTCAAGGAGGGCGTGGGTCAGGAACAGGCCGTCCAGGTCGTTCTCTGCCCGTCGTGCCCGCACCTGGGTGTGGTCGACCAGATTCTCGAGGGGTCGCCACTGGGTCTGGGCGGCCAGAACATGCATTGGAAGGCCGACGGCGCTTATACTGGCGAGGTCTCCGGCGCGATGCTCGTTGACCTGGGCTGCACCCATGTCATCCTGGGCCATAGCGAGCGCAGGCATGGATTTGGTGAAACCGACCGCATGATCAACGACAAGCTCCACGCCGCGATGGCCGTGGGCCTGATCCCGATCCTCTGCCTGGGCGAGACCAAGGACGAGCGCCTGGCCGACAAGACCGAGGGGGTTTTGCTCACCCAGCTCACCGGCTCGCTCGCCGGGCTCGAGCCCCTGGCCATGACCAAGGTCGTCCTAGCCTATGAGCCGGTCTGGGCGATCGGGACGGGCCTCACCGCGACGCCGGAACAGGCCCAGGCGGCCCATGCCTTCATTCGGGGTTGGCTGGCCAAGGAGTTCGGTCAGGCGACGGCGGACCATGTCGTCGTCCAGTACGGAGGGAGCGTGAAGCCCGACAGCGCGCTCGAGCTGCTCTCATGCCCCGATATCGATGGTGCCCTGGTCGGCGGAGCGAGCCTGAAGGCCGCCGA
>JAKBAP010000490.1 GCA_021808995.1 Planctomycetota bacterium
AGCGGCTTGGGAAGCACATGGGTATACGGACGCAGACGCGTCCCCTTGCCACCAGCGAGCACAATGGCTTTCATGTCAATCCCTCCTTGGCCGTGGAGACTCGCGCGTCCAGTTGAAATGAGGGGCCGGTGATCGGCCGTCGCGCGCGCGTGACCCCCGGCGCGACCGGGCGACGGCGGCTTCCTCGAAGACGGCGAGCAGGCGCTCGGTATAGTCGTCCATCGAGAGCCTCGCTCCGAGCTCCCGCGCTCGCGTCGCCATCGCCGATCGAGCGGCGTCGTCCGCCATCAGGTCGAGCGCGGACGTGAGCTCTCGCTGGGCGTCGGGCGCGGTCAGAATCCGCCCTTCCCGGCCATCGGTCAAAAGCTCGCTGGCACCGTTTTGCATTGTTGTAATCACTGGCAGGCCGCTCGCCATGGCCTCGAGGACCACCAGCGAGCACGGGTCGTAATAGGTCGGCTGGGCGAAGAAATCGGCCGCCTGATAGCAACCGCGGACATCGTCCTGATAGCCGACGAAGTGGACGAATCGGTCGATACCCCCCCGCGCCGCCGCCCGGCGATACCGGGCCGCGTCGCCCCCTCCGGTCACGACCAGATGGATCGGTCGCTTGCCTGGATCACCCTGAATCCGCGCGGCCATCCCCGCGATCAGCTCGCCGAGCCCCTTCAGGGCGTAATTGTGACCCGCGAACAGGGCGACCAGCTCGCTCGAGCCCAAACCTAGCCGATTCCGGACCGCGCAGCGCGTCGCGCCGGGCTGGGCGACGGCGAGCCGTTCCGGGTCGATCGCGTTATGCACCACATGAATTCGATGGGGCGGCACATGATGAAATGTCTCAAGGTGGCGCTTCACCATCCGGCTGACCGCGACCACCCGCGCCCCACGCGCTGGGTCGTATTGCAGGCGCTCGATCGAGCGCTGAAGCCACATCTTGGGATTCAGCGATTTGCCCGCCACGTAGGCCAACCGAGCCGCCGGGCTCCTTCGCCTCCGCGCGTTGGCGAGCAAGCTGGCCGGCTGAACCCCTCCCTGGGGAATGATCACGTCATGAGCATAGGTATTGATAAAACCAACCGAGCAATCGTAAGCCCCTTGGGCGAGGGAAGCCTCCGACTCGATCGCGAAGCTCCAGAGCCGCCGGGTTCGGCCGCGGCCGTGGGTCTCGACGGGGACCACGGTCAGTTCGCTCGGGAGCGCCTCCGCTCGCCAGGTTTCGGCGTGGAGGTCGACGCGACAGCCGGCCTTGACGAGCCGGCGGCAGAGGTCGGCGACATAGGTCTCGGCCCCGCCCCGAGCCGGGTCGACATGCTGTAGTACGAGCGCCAGGCGCATCATGAACCCCCTTTTTGGTTGTGGGCCAGATAGC
Source organism: Planctomycetota bacterium (assembly GCA_021808995.1). GTDB lineage: Bacteria > Planctomycetota > Planctomycetia > Isosphaerales > Isosphaeraceae > JAKBAP01. The sequence continues at coordinate 1,370 of JAKBAP010000490.1, forward strand.
GGGCCGCGCGAAATTGGACCATCCGGGCCAGGAGCCGTTGCCGGCGAATCCCCGCGAGCCGGCCATAATGGACCAGGAACCGCAGGCGATCGCGATCGGTCACGCAGTCGAGCTCGATGGTCGAATAGAGGAGCTGTCCCAGGTCCTTCCAGCGCTTCCAGAAGCGTCCGAGCCGAGGCTCGACGGCTCGATGCAGGTCAATCAGGGCAAGCGTTGGCGGATCGGTCGGCGATACCACGTGGGCCTGGTCCATGAAGAAATGGCAGAGATAGAGGTCGCTATGAAACACGCCGGCGTTATGCAAGGTGGCCGTGATCCGGGCCATCTCGGCCGCGAGCCCGCGCTTGAGGACCTCGAATCGCGCTTGCCCCACGATCGGAGGGAGCGTGGGCAAGAGCTCGTTCAGGGGCTCGCTGGCCGTGAGCTCGGCGATCATGAGAAAGCTCTGGAGCCGGCCGCGAGGTCCGGTCCGCCCGCCGACGGCCACGACCTCCGGGACCCTCACGCCAAGTGATCGCACGCGCTCGAGATGCCGCCACTCGGCCGCCGCCGGCGTGTGCGGGCCCGAGGGGTCGACCAGCGCCAGCATTCGCTCGCGCAGGGGGAGCTGATAGTGTCTCTTGAGATACAGCGACAGCGGCCTTGCCCCTCGCGCCCCGGCCGCGTGGAGTATCACCCGGGCCGTCGATCGACCTTGCTTGGCGTGATAGCGATCCCGCGTCTCGAGATTCATCACCCAGTCGGTTTCACGATGGGGCAGGTAAGCCTGGTAGGGCTCGTTGACCCACATCCAGCCAACTCCATTCCGCCACCGCGTCCAGAACGTACCGTGAGTCATGGCGCGACGTCCTCCCACGACCGGGGGCGCGTGAACCGATAGACGCCCACGCCCGGGCTGGAATCGCCGGGACCGCCTGGAAATTCCGCCACCGGACTCGCCGTCTGGGCCAGGAGCGACCGCAGGCTCGCCGCGCGCCCGCTCCTGGCGTCGAGCTCGTCGAGCCCGACGACGATATAACTCAAGTGCGAATCCGAAAGCGCCTGGCGGACATGCCAGTAATCGTATCCGCGCTGACCAGAGACGAATCGCGCCCAGCCCCGGGTGTCGAGCACGAGGTCGTCGGGCGTGGCATTCTCGGCCAGCCACCGGCCGGCCGCGAGATGGCCAAGGCGGCTCACGTGGTTGAGGTGGCTGGGGCGCGTCTGGGCAAGGGCGGAGGCGGCCAGGGCGATCACGATGGCCACGATCTCGACCCTTCGCGCCATTCGCGGACCCATCCCCGATTTCACCGCGATCCCACGAGCGCAGACAAGGATCCCCGCGGCCGACCACGGCGTCGTGGCGTAAAGGAGCGCCATCGTGTGCCGCCCTGAAAGATATCCCAGGATCGCGCTATGGCGCACCAGCGCAAGTGCGTAAATCACGCTAAACGTGATCAGCAACCGGGTCGCGACCGGACCGATCTGGGAATCGTATTCCGGGCAGTGGCCGCGAATGAACCGGCGGCGCGCGAACCCCCAAACCGCCATCACGGCGAACGCCCAGCAGGTCTCTTCCCACCAGAGCCCCGTCACCCGGCGGACTGCCTGACGCCAGTTCGCGATCGAGATCCGCTCGGATTCCTCCTTGGGCGAGAAATCCCAGCGCGGGTCGTCGAGCCCCTTGGGCGCGATTCGATGGGACGGGTGCGCGCTCACGCGGGAATGACCCAGCGACGCTCCCAGCCGCAACGCGAGCTTTTCCGAGAGCTCTCCCTTGATCATCGCGTAATAGCCCAGGACCGTCGTGAACGCCACAAGCAACACCGCCAGCGTCCGCCCACGTCGCCAGCAGGTTTTCCAATCAAGCCAACCCGGCGTGACCAGCCACGCCACGGCGAGCGCGGCCGGCGCGAGCACGGCTTCCGGCCTCGCCAGATATCCCAAACCCGCCGAAAGCCCCGATCCAAGCGCCAACCTGGGGTCGGCTCTCAAGATCGCGTGGAGCCCCAGCCAGATCGATACGAAAATCCCCAGGTGTCCCACGCTGTCCGCGAGCGTTTCATGCCCGAGCGCGGCCGCTCGAGGATAGATGACCGCGAGCCCGGCGGCGATCACCGCGACGCGGCGGTCGAAAAGGACCTTTGTGATCCCGTGCATTGGCACGACAATCAGGAGGCAAGCGACCGACGAAACGAGCTGGGAGGCGATCCGCCAGGTGGACGATCCCTCCCCCGCCCACCACGCGACCGACGGCTCGGTGATCGCGACCAGGGCCGGGTAAAGGGGATGTACATCGGTCCCGCGGACCACGTCTTCCCAAGGCCGCGACTGAAAATCCCGCGCGACCGAGATGTACTTAAGTCCATCCTGAGCGGGCAAAAGGGTCCGGCTGATCGCAAGGCCGTGCAAAACCGCGGCGAACAGCACAACCGCGAGCAGCGAGCGGCGATCGGCCATGGCGATCCTCCCTGATCTCCGCGCCCCTATGAGATC
>JAKBAP010000049.1 GCA_021808995.1 Planctomycetota bacterium
CGTCTTCGCGCGATCCAGCAACGTCGCGGGCTGGACCGAGCCCCAGTATTTGTTTTTCGTCGGATGCTTCTTTGCCCTCAATGGGCTGATCGAGATGCTCTTCCTCGATAATTGCAACGAATTCGCGGAGCTTGTCCGAACCGGCGACCTGGACGCCCTCCTGCTGAAGCCGATCGACGAGCAGTTCCTGATCACTTGCCGGCGGTTTGACTGGGGGTGCGCTCCCAATGTGTTCATGGGCTCGGCGGTCATGGGGATGTCGCTTTACCAGATGAGGTGGCCGTTCGATCCCTGGCGCGCCTCGGCCTTCCTGGTCACGTTCACGTGCGGCGTGGCGATCGCGTACGCGTTCATGCTGCTGCTCACGTCGCTGTCGGTCTGGATGGTGCGGAACCAGAGCCTCATGGAGATGTGGTGGCTCTTCTCGAGCCTGGCCCGATATCCCAAGGAGATCTTCTCGGGCGCGTGGGCGGAGCCGCTCGGCGTGTTCTTTACCTATTTCGTCCCCATCCTGATCGTGGTCAACGTCCCCTCCAACGTCATGGTGAGAGCCCTCGACCCCACCATGGTCGCCGTGATGCTGGTCGCCACCGTCGCGCTCGTCTGGATCTCGCGGCGGTTTTTTCTCTTCGCGCTGGAATCGTACCGGAGCGCGAGCAGCTAATTCGCCCCTTCGCCTCGTGAGTCATCAATGCTAAAACCGAGTCCGCGATCGCTGGGACAGATCCTCGAGCAATCCGGCGTGGGCCTTCCTCCGCGAGCGCTCGAGCGGCTCTGGCGCTATCACGGGATGCTGCGCGAGGCCAACGCCGAGCTGAATCTCACGCGGATTCACAACTTTGAAAACATGGCACGTAAGCACTATGTCGATAGCCTGCTCGTGCTCCGCCATCTCGATCTTCCGTCGCCCCTGGTCGACATGGGGACCGGCCCCGGCCTGCCTGGAATCCCGCTCAAGCTCGCCCGCCCCGACGTGCGGATGATCTTGTCGGAACCACGCGGCGCTCGGGTCGATTTTCTGAGGCGGGTTCGCGAGTCGCTCGGCCTGGAAGGGGTCGAGGTCTACCCGCACAAGCTCGACGCCCGGTACACGGGCCCGGTCAAGGGAGTGATCAGCCGCGCGGTCGGCGCGATCGTGGAGACGCTCGATCTCGCGGGGCATTGTCTCGAGCCCGGCGGCCAGATGATCTTCATGAAAGGGCCCGATTGCTCCGACGAAATCGCCGCGGCCCTCGAGACCCGCGCCGACACGTTTCGCCTGGTGCTCGATCAAGCCTATTCGATCCCCGAGACCACGCATCGCCGCCGCCTGGTCGTCTTCGAGCGATCCACCGCCCCCATGCCCGAGGCGCGTGGTGGACCACGCTCGGCCCCGCCGGCGTTCGCCGGCCACTCACGCGAGATCACGAGCGAATCCAACCCGAGCTATCGCCGCTATCTCGATCTGCTCACCGGGGCGGGAATTCGCAAGCACGGCGAGGCGATTATCGCGGGCGCTCGCCCGCGCGACGAAATCATCGGCCTGCGCCCCCAATCGGTGCTCGCGTGGCTCAGCGGTCCGATCGGCCCACCCCCCCCCGACCCGGCCATTCCCTGGGTTCGAATGAGCGAGGGACTCCTGAAGCCGCTCGACCACGCCGGCACCCGCGCCCCCCTGATCGTCGTCCGAGCCCCCGAATTCGAGCGCTTTCGCGACGAAGACCCTTGGCCCCTGGGATGCACCCTCTTCGTCCCCTTTCAGGACCCGGAAAACGTCGGCGCTGTCATCCGCTCCGCCGCGGCCTTTGGCGTAGCCCGCGTCGTCCTCTCACGCGAGGCCGCCCACCCGTTTCATCCGCGCGCGAGCCGCGCGGCCGGCCCCGCCCTGTTCCAAGTCCCCCTCTTGATCGGCCCCGCTATCGGCGACCTCAGCGCCCGCGACACCCCCCTCATCGCCCTCGACACCAGCGGGACCCCGCTCGATCACCTGGATTTTCCCACTCGCTTCGGACTCGTCGTCGGCGTCGAAGGCCCCGGCCTGCCCGAGCGGTTCCGCGCGGGCCCCCGCGCTCGAATCCCCATCCAGCCCGCCGTCGAATCCCTCAACGCCGCCACCGCCACCGCCGTCGCCCTCTACGCCTGGTCCACTCGAGCCCAAGCCACCCAGGCCCAAGGAAATCCTCACCCCAGCACCGTCGCCAAACCCGGCGGCGAAAGTCCCGCTTGACAATATTACCTTTAAGGCATATAGTAGAGTCTCGACTGGTCACCTGAAGCCGCATTGGAAGGGCTCGGTGATTGGCGGAACCGTTGGGGAGGGGGGGGATGAGCGAAGTCCAATCACCCGCGAGGGGAATTCGTCGGGGCTTCTCGATTTTGGGGAAAGGCGTGGTCGCGCTGGTGTTCGCGGGCGCGATCGTGCTTCTGATTGTCTATCTCGCCGGGGTTTTCGAGCCCAAGGTCAAGCCCACGGCGAGCGAGGTCGTGGAGGCTCGGAAGGTCCTCGATCGACCGACGCGAGTGATTGAGCGAATTCGTCGGCCACGGTTGGAGTCGGCGGTCGGGACGGTACGGGCCGCTCGGGAAGCGATCGTGGCGTCGAAGATCCTGGCGCGGATCGAGGATGTCCGGGTCAAGGCGGGTCAGCGAGTCGAGCAAGGGGAAATCCTGGTTGTGCTCGACAATGCCGATCTGAAGGCTCGGATCGAGCAGGCCGTCGCGACCGAGGCGGCGGCCCGGGCGCGGTTTGATCAGGCCGAGATCGAGCAATCGCGAAACGCCCGCTTGAAAGCGCGAGAGACCATCACGCAGAGTGACTTTGATAAGTCCAATTCGGAGCTCAAGACGGCCCGGGCGGATTATGACCGCGCTCGGCGTGGGGTTGAGGAGGCGCGGATCCTGGAGGCTTTTTCGAAGGTTCGTGCCCCATTTCGTGGTCAGGTTATCGACAAGAAGGTCAATGCCGGCGAGATCGCCGTGCCAGGGCAGGCGCTTTTGACGCTTTTCGACCCTGAACACATGCAGCTCATCGCGACCGTGCGCGAGTCGCTCGCGCTGCGGCTCAAGGTCGGCCAGGCGATCTCGGCCCAGCTTGACGCCTTTGATTTTCACTGCACGGCCGTCGTCGACGAGATGGTGCCTGAGTCCCAGGTCGAGAGCCGATCGTTCCTGGTCAAGGTTTCCGGCCCCTGCCCGCCCAACGTCTACAGTGGGATGTTTGGCCGGATCTTCGTGCCGCTCGAGGACGAGGAGATCCTGGTCGCCCCGGCGGCCGCCGTCACTCGGGTCGGCCAGGTCGACGAGGTCGAGGTCGTCGAGAATGGCGTGATCGAGCGCCGGTTCGTTCAGCTCGGTCGCGAAATCGATCAAGGTCGCGAAATCCTGTCTGGACTCAAGGAGGGAGAGCGTGTCGTGCTATCCGAGTCGCCTTCCCAACGGACGAAGACGAGGAGGGGGTCATGACACACTCCGACGATCACGCTGGATCCAAGGCCCAGCACGATTTCTTGAATGGGATCGTGCGCGTGTTCCTGGAAAACAACTTCTCGATCATCCTGGTGGTGGTCTCGGTCTTGATCGGGTTGGCCGCGCTTTTGGTGACGCCCCGCGAGGAGGACCCCCAGATCGTGGTCCCGCTGGCGGATGTCATGGTGTCCGCGCCGGGGTTTTCGGCCGAGCAGGTCGAGCAGCTCATCTCGACCCCGCTTGAGAGGATCCTCTATCAAATCGACGGGGTTGAGTACGTTTACAGTATCTCGCGTGAGAATCAGGCCATCGTGACGGTGCGGTTTTACGTCGGCCAGGATCGCGAGCGGAGCCTGGTCAAGCTGTTCAAGAAAATCGGCGAAAACCAGGACATGGTCCCCTCCCTGGCCAAGAGTTGGGTAGTCAAGCCGTCCGAGATCGACGACGTGCCGATCGTGACCCTGACGTTGACCGGCAAGGAAGGCGACGGGTACGCGCTTCGGCGAGTGGGGGAGGAGATGGTGCGGCGGCTATCGCCGCTCCAGGGTGTCTCGCGGGCCTACGTGGTCGGCGGCGAGCCGCGGACGACGCGGATTGATCTGAATCCCGAGCGACTCGAGGCGTATCGACTTGGTCCGCTCGAGATTCAGCAGGCGCTCAAGGGTGCCAATGTCGCCCTGCCGGCGGGTGAATTCAACCGCCACGACGCGGTGGTGACTGTCTCGGCTGGGACCGGCATCGATCGGCCCCAGGCGCTCCCGGACCTCGTGGTGGGCGTGTTCAAGGACCGGCCCGTGTTTCTCAAGGACGTCGCCCAGGTCCGCGACGGGCCGAGCGAACCGACCAGCTACGTGCGCCACGGCTGGGGTCTCGCGCGGGGGTTCGAGGCACCGGAGGGTTCGCTCGGCACGCTCGTGGGGGGGCCACCGGAATCGAGCCCCGTCGACCCGAGTTCGAGCGGAACACGGCCGGCCGTGACCATTGCCATCGCCAAGCAGAAAGGGTCGAACGCGGTTTCCGTCGCCCGGTCGGTGATCAAGGCCGCCGAAACCCTCCGGGAGACGCTCGTACCAGACAACATGGAGCTGGTCGTGACCCGGAACTCGGGCCTGACCGCGGATGAAAAGGTCAACGATCTGGTCGAGGGCCTGTGGGCGGCGATCGTGATCGTGATCGCCCTCCTCACCCTGAGCCTGGGCTGGCGGGAAGCGCTCATCGTCGCCGTCGCCGTCCCGGTGGTCTTTGGCCTGACCCTGGGCGTGAATCTTCTCTTTGGTTATTCGATCAACCGGGTGACCCTGTTTGCCTTGATCCTGGCCCTGGGGCTCCTGGTCGACGACCCGATCGTCGACGTCGAGAACATTGTCCGCCACTTCGCCTTGAGCGGGCGAGCCTCTCGCGGGATCGTCCTCGAGGCGGTCGCCGAGATCCGGCCCCCACTCATCAGCGCGACCCTGGCGGTGATCGTCAGCTTCCTGCCGATGTTTTTCATCACCGGCATGATGGGCCCCTACATGGCGCCGATGGCGCTTAACGTCCCCGTCGCCATGCTCATGTCCATGCTGGTCGCGTTCACGATCACGCCGTGGCTGGCCTATCAGGTGCTCAAGGGCAAATACTCGGCCGGCGGCGGCCACGGCCACGACGCCGAAAGCGATATCGAGACGATCCGGAGCAGTTTCCTCTATCGCCTGTTTCGGCCAATGATGGCCCCGCTCATCGCGTCGCGAGCAAGGGCGATCACCTTCCTGCTCGCCATCGCGATCCTGACCGCGGTCGCGGCCGGCCTGGCGGCGTTTCGCGTGGTCCCGCTTAAGATGCTGCCCTATGACAATAAGAACGAGCTCCTGATCCTCCTGGACCTTGACGAAGGGACAACCCTCGAGCGAACGGCCGCCCTGGTTCAGGAGCTCGAGACCCACGTGGCCAGGATTCCCGAGGCGGTCGATTTCGTCAGCTATGTCGGCCTGCCCAGCCCGATTGATTTCAACGGACTCGTGCGCCATTATGATTTTCGCGGGATGCCGTGGAACGCCGAGATCCGGCTGAATCTGGTCGGCAAGAAACATCGCAAGGCCCAGAGCCACGCGATCGCGCTGCGGCTGCATGATGAGCTCACGGCGGTGGCGGCCAGGCGTGGCGGCCGGCTCAAGATCGTCGAGCTGCCGCCTGGTCCACCGGTACTGTCAGCGCTCGTCGCGGAGGTGACTGGCCGATCCGATCAATCATATGACGACCTGATCGCGGCCGCCGGCGTCGTGGCTGATCGGCTCCGCGAGGAGCCGGGGCTCGCGGAGGTCGACGACGTCGTGGAAGCGCCCGCCCAAAAGCTCGTCTTCACGCCCGACCAGGAAAAGGCCGCTCTTTCCGGGGTCTCGATCGACGACATCGCCCAGACCGTCCGGCTCGCGCTCTCCGGGGGAGACGCGGGCACCATTCGAATTCCTGGCGAGCGGTACCCGCTCAGGATCGAGATCCGGCTGCCCCGCGCGATACGCTCAAGCGCCGCCGACCTGGCAAGCCTGCGGGCGCGGGGACGAAACGGGCAATACACCCCGCTCTCGGAGCTGGGGCACTGGCAAACGCGACGGGTCGATCAAGCGATCTATCATAAAAACCTCGAACCAGTCGTTTATGTGACCGCCGAGACCCTCGGCCGAACCCCGGCGGAGTGCGTCCTGGACGTGCTCTTCGACCGACGCGAGGGACCAAGGCCCGAACAGCCAGATCCCGCCAAGGCCGCCAAGCCGGCCGATCCGGCGGGCTGGGTTTCCGACAATCCACCCCGGCCGCTCGCGGATCGCACGTTCCCGCGGAATGGCGGTGGAATCCCCTGGGCGACCGCCCCCGGCGTCAAGGTGAGCTTCAGCGGCGAGGGAGAGTGGAAAATCACCCTCGACGTCTTTCGCGACCTGGGCCTTGCCTTCGGGGCCGCGCTCGTGATGATCTATGTCATCCTGGTCATGCAAACCGGATCGTTCTTGATCCCGATCGTCGTCATGCTGGCGATTCCACTGACGGTCCTGGGCGTGATGCCCGGCTTCTGGCTCTTGAACTCCCTGAACGGACAGGTCATTGGCGGCCACGCCGACCCGGTCCTCTTCACGGCGACCGCCATGATCGGAATGATCGCGCTGGCGGGCATCGTCACTCGAGACGCGATCATCCTGGTCGACTTCATCACCCAATCGATCAACAAGGGTCGGCCCCTCTTCGACGCCATCATGGAAAGCCGCGTCGTTCGCATGCGACCGATCCTGCTCACCGCCGGGGCGGCCATGCTCTCGAGCATCCCGATCACGCTCGACCCGATCTTCTCAGGCCTGGCGTGGTCCCTGATCTTTGGACTTTTGGCCTCGACGTTGTTTACTCTATTCGTGATTCCCGTGACCTACTGGCTCCTTCAATCGGGCGCTGTCCACCCCAGGCCCGAGAACGATGGACCCGGCGAGGAGTGACGGACCATGCGGAAAACAAAACTCAACCCTCCCCCTCTTGATCCGGAGAATGATCGGATGACAACCCTGAAGGCCTTCTGCGTTGGTTTCGCGACGCTTGCCACTTCGCTCTCCGCCGCCGCGGCCGGGGACGAAGGATACACCGACGACCCGCTCGACAAGGTTCTCGCGGCCATGACCTCCAAGAAGGCCATCCTGGTCGATGTCCGCGAAAAGCGCGAGTGGGACCGCGGTCACATCAAGGGGGCGATCCTGGTTCCGCTCTCCCAGATCCAAGAATGGGAGTCAAAGGGGATCACCGAGGCCGAAAAGGCCAAACTCGCCAAGCAATTGCCCAAGGGCTCGGTGATCTATTGCCACTGCGCGGCCGGGGCGCGGGCCCTGCCGGGGGGCGAGGGGCTCAAGAAACTCGGCTACGACGCCCGACCTCTCAGGTCCGGCTATCGGGCCCTGGTCGAGGCGGGATTCCCCAAGAGCTCTCAGTAAATCGCCCTGATCACGCCCGCCGCGACGATCTCCCTTGGAACGTCGCGGCGCGTGTCTTAGCGCTCGGAGTGATGTGGCTCGGGCGTGTCGGACACCTGGTCGGTTCCGTTACCGAGGGGCCCCATCGGCCGCGGCGAAGGCAGATCCCACGTCTTGCGCGATTCGAGGTCTTGGCGCGGTGACACCGCGCAGGTCGAACTCATTCAGGTCGGCACGCCGAGCCGTGGCAAGATCCAGCGGTTGAGGGCGATCCAGAAAACTATGAAACCAGCCAGATATAAAGCCTCGACCATCGTTTTTCCCTTTTTCATCCCGAGACTCCTCGTTCCACCGGCAAGTCACACACTGGAACCATATTCCTAGAGGGCCACTTAGTCAACCGTGATCGCGGATTCACCGGCCACGATCGGGTCGGTCTCAGTCGAGCGGGACGCCTGTTTTTCGCGAGACCTCGCGTAAATCGCGTACGACCGCGGCGACCAGCGGGATTCCGCTCTGGGACCGGATCGCGTAGGCCGCCCGCTCGGGATCGCCGGGAACCAGCGGACCGTCGGTACCAGGGGTGGGCTGGGCCGCCCGGAAAACCCGGACCCAGTCGTCGATCTGGGACTTGAATTCCAGAGGGTCGATGAACCCGTCGATTCGGAGAGCACCCAGGAAATGCCCGATGCCGAGCCCGACCTTGCGGCTCGAGATTTCCTGCTTCACGGCGAACGACGGGGCGAAGGGACCCCAGCCCGCCCCCGGGAGCACGCCACAGAGAATGTCGACCATCGAGGCCAGGCAATAACCCTTGTGCCCACCACGATCGCGATCGCCACCGAGCGGCTGAAGCGAGCCGCCCGCCGCCACGCTCGCGGGATCGGTGGTGTCCGCCCCCTGGGCGTCGAGCGCCCATCCCTCTGGAATCGCCCCCTCTTTGCGCAAGGCAATTTCGATCTTTCCATAGGCGACGGCGCTCGTGGCCATGTCGATGACGATTGGCGGCTCGTCCTTGGCCGGAAAGGCGATCGCGATCGGATTGGTCCCGAGCATTCGCTCGCTGGACCAGACAGGCGCGATCAGCTTGCTCGAATTGGTCATCGCCCAGCCGATCAGGTCGCGTTTGAGCGCTTGCAGCGGGTAATACCCGGCGATTCCAAAGTGGTTGCTGTTGCGAACGGCCACCCAGCCCGCCCCGACGGCCTGGGCCTTGTCCATGGCGATTTCGTTGGCCCTGGGGCCGACGACCAGCCCCATGCCGTTATCGCCGTCGATGGTCGCCGTGGCGGGCGACTCGCGCGTGATCGTGATCCGGGGCCGAGGATTGAACCGGCCGATCGCGAGCATCTCGTGATAGAGTCCCAGCCGGGCGACCCCGTGCGAGTCAATGCCCCTGAGGTCGCTCGCGATCAAGACATCGGCGGCTTGACTCGCCTCGTCGTCGGGTAAACCATCATGAATAAAGACACGGGTCGCGAATTCATGCAATCGCTCCCATGCGAACGTCGACGGCTGAGCGGATTCCACCATGAGATTCCCCATCCCAGGCCGATCGACCCGCCTCGTTCATCGAGAGCGGCCTCGCCTGTTCCTGGATTCTAGGGGTGAATGCCATGGGACGCGAGGGGCCTGGCCGGAAAGTCGAGGGAACAAGGCCAGGATCCCCTCCGGAAATCAAAAGATCCCGCCAGCCATCGCATTGTTCATCATGTTGCCGACGGACGCGACCCCCATCATGTCCGAGATCAGTGTCTGAACACCCTGATTGGGAACACCCGCGTGGCGGAGCGCGGAATGGGCCCGACCAATGGCCGACTGGACCTGCATGGAATACTCCCGGCCTCCATTCATCACCACGGCCAGGTCACGCGCGAGCTGACCCGTGTTCATCATCGGCGAGGTCCGCGTGGGCAAAATCCGGGTAAGATCCATGGAAAGCTGCTGAACCATGGCCGGAGGAGGCGAATTGCCACCGTAGACCACCCGCATCAGATCACTTCGAATCCGATTCGCCCGACCGGTCGCGATCGTCATCCCCCGCGAAAGACCGTTCAGGTCGTTCGCCAACCGGGCGATCGCGCGCATGTGGGCGAAATAATACGAGTTGTTTCCATTGCCATAGCCGCCATAACCCCGGCCATAACCACCGTAACCGCCGTAACCGCGGCGGCCACCATAGCCCCGGCCATAGCCAGTACCGTATCCCAGACCGTATCCCAGACCATAGGGATTGCCGATCCCGCCAACCAAGAGGGTATTGATCGGCGTCGAGCCCGGGGTCGTTGGGGTCGTGGGGGTTACCGGAGTCGTGGGGGTGGTCGTGGTGACAGGGGTGGTCGGCGTCGTGACCGGTCCAGGGACGGTCGAGGCCGTCGCCCCCGAGGTTCCGGTCGCGGGACGGGGGTTCGCAAGGGCTAGGGGAGTATTGCCGCCGGGCGTGGTCGTGCCCGCCAGGCCCGGCGATCGGGGGCTCAAGACCGAGGTGGGCGTCGTCGCGGTCGCCGCCTTGGTGCCTGAAGACGAGGCCACCGCGCTCGCCTCTGTCTTGGCTGGAGTCGACGTCTGACCCGCGGGGACGACCGAGTGACCCGAGGGTTTCACCGCCACGCCGGGCTGCGTCACGTGGACGGGGGTGGAATTCTTGGTCTGGGAGGCCTGATGGGTGATCGGGTGCGAGTGATTTCCCGAATACGATCGTGGTTGATACGCGAACTGAGGATTTCCACCACGGGAGACCTCTGGGCGCCTGGGCATGTTCACATGGGGTGCCCTGGGCATGCTGATCCGCGGCTGAGCAACACGCGGCGGGGACACGTGCCCGCCGCCATGCCCGCCGCCGCCATGCCCGCCCGCCCCATGCCCGCCGGCGAACGCCAGACCTGGGCCAACGACCAGGGAACCGATTGCCGCAAGCAGGGCCGGAAGTCGCATGGACCCACCCTCCCAATCTCGGATGTCTCTCAATGCCTCGTCATGATCACGCTCACACGCCGCACATCCTCTTGAACACTCTCAAGCCGATCTGGTCTCGAAAGATTTTTTAACAGTTCCGCGGCTTTGGACGGGTCGCTCAGGCGATCAACCCACGGACAACCTCGCCAGAGACATCGGTCAGGCGAAAGTCACGCCCCTGGAAGCGATACGTGAGCCGGGTATGGTCGAAGCCCAGGAGGTGCAGGATGGTCGCGTGGAGGTCGTGGATGTGGACGCGGTCCCTGACCACCTGAAAGCCGAGGTCGTCGCTCTCTCCAAAGGTGACGCCGGCTTTGACGCCGCCGCCGGCGAGCCACATGGTGAAGGCGTTGGGGTGGTGGTCGCGGCCATCGTCGCCTCCCCCCTCGACCATGGGAGTGCGGCCGAACTCGCCTCCCCAGACGATCAGCGTGTCCTCGAGCATTCCGCGCTGTTTGAGATCGGTGACCAAGGCCGCGCAGGCCTGGTCGGTGTCCCGGCAGTTTTCCTTGATATCGTGGGTCAGATTGCCGTGTTGATCCCAGGATTCGTGAAAGATCTGGACGAACCGGACCCCGCGCTCGAGCAATCGGCGGGCGAGCAGGCAGGTGTTCGCGAACGACGATTCGCCAGGCTTCGCGCCATAGAGGGCGCGAACGTGGGCCGGTTCCCGCGAGAGATCCATGGCTTCCGGGGCCGACGCTTGCATGCGATAGGCCATTTCGAACGACCGGATCCGAGTGGCGATCTCGGGGTCGTTGATGACCGATTGGTGGATGCGGTTGAGGGTATTGACGGCCTCGAGCGAGTCGTGCTGGAGCTCGCCGTCGATTCCGGGGGGGTTTGAGAGATAGAGGACCGGGTCTCCGCTCGAGCGAAACTGGACACCCTGGTAGACGCTCGGCAGGAAACCATTTCCCCAGTTCGATCCGCCGCCGCTCGGGCCTTTCTTGCCGGTGCTGAAGACGACAAAGGCGGGCAGGTCGCGGGATTCGCTCCCCATTCCGTAACAGGTCCACGCGCCCAGGCTGGGCCGGCCAAAAATCTGGGAGCCGGTGCTCATCAGGATCTGGGCGGGCGCGTGGTTGAAGGCGTCGGTGGTCATCCCTTTCACGATCGCGACGTCATCGACGACCCGCGCCAGGTGGGGCAAGAGCTCCGAGACCTCGGCCCCGGATTGACCGTGCCTGGCGAAGCGGAATTTGGGGCCGAGCAATTTCGCGCTCGGCTTGATGAAGGCCGCTCGATAGTCCTTGATCAGCTCGGCTGGCGGCGGGGTGCCGTTGAACCGCGTGAGCTGGGGCTTGTGATCGAACAGCTCAAGATGGCTGGGCGCTCCCGCCATGAAGAGAAAGAGCACGCGCTTGGCCTTCGGGGCGTGGTGTGTCGCCCGGGGTGCCAGCGGATCGGCCGGGCTCGAGGCATGGCCCTGTTCGCGCAAAATCTCGCCCAGGGCCAGGCTTCCCAGGCCCACCCCGCACTGTTCGAGAAACCAGCGACGATTGATCGCGCGGGGGTCGCGGCCGCGATGCCAATGGTCCTGACAGTTCATGGGCGGCTCCCTGAATCTGGGTTGTTATTCCCGGGTGATCGCTTCGTCGAGGTTGAGCAACACCCGGGCGACGACGATCCACGCCGCCGTCCGGGGCGAGTCGGCGAGGGGACCAGGCCCATGACCGCTCACGCTCAAGCGCCTGGTTTCGCGGTTGAGTAGCTCCATGATCGTCCTGACTTCCTCGGCCGCGGGTGGGCGCGAGAGACAGACGCGAAAGGCGAACGCAAGCCGGTCCTGATCGCACGATCCCCCCTCGCGAATGACCCGCTCGCCGAGCGCCTGGGCGCATTCCAGGAAGATCGGCTCGTTGAGCGTGACGAGCGCCTGCAAGGGCGAATTCGAGCGCTGGCGGCGGACGCACGCGAAATCGCCGTTGGGCGCGTCAAAGGCCTGAAGCGCGGGATAGGGGACCGAGCGATAGCGAAACGTATAGAGCGCCCGGCGATAACGATCCCGCCCGGTGGCTTCGTTCCAGACCTTGGGTCCGTACGAGGTCGGCGGCTGAAACAGAAACGCGGGGGCGGCGGGGTAGGCGCTTGGGCCTCCCAGCCGGTCGTCGAGAAGGCCGCTCGCGGCCAGGGCGACGTCCCGGATGAGTTCGGCGTCGAGCCGAAACCGAGCCCCTCGCGCGAGCAGGCGATTATAGGGGTCGCGCTCGAGCAAGCCATCGCTCGCGTGGGAGCTCTGGCGATAGACGGCGGAGGTCGTGATCAACCGGTGCAGCCGTTTCAGGCTCCAGCCGCCATCCATGAACTCGACGGCCAGCCAGTCGAGGAGCTCGGGGTGGCTAGGGGGCTCGCACTGGACGCCGAGATCCTCGCTGGTGGAGACGATCCCGGTGCCAAAATAGCCCTGCCAGACGCGGTTCACGATCGACCGGGCCGTGGTTGGCGAGCGGCGGTCGACAAGCCATCGCGCGAACCCAAGCCGATCCATCGCGCCCGATGGAGCCGGGTTCAGGAAATCGGGGACACCTCGCTCGACCGGTTTGGTCGGCTTGAGGAAGTCCCCGCGACTCAGCACCGATGTCGGCCTGAGCCGCTCGCGCTCGGCGAGGACAAGCTGGGTCGTCCCCTCCGGATAATCATGCCAGAGTTTCTCGATCCGTTGGTTGGCGTCGCGCCACTCGGGAACCGTCGTCCGAAAGCTCGAGAAGAGTAATCGCGCTTGCGCCGGCGTTCGCCGGTCCCGGGGAGTGGCCAGCGCCGATCGTGCCGGGGCCGGCAGCGGGTCGGCGACCACCCCGACCTGGCCCGTCACCGAAAATCGAAATCGCCCGAGGTTGAGATTCTGATTGTCGTCGCTGTTCCAGCCGCCGTGATTCTGGACCAGATGGATCGTGAGCAGCGCCCCACCTTTCCACGCGAGCGGCTTATCCAGCGTGAACACGGCCTTGCGGGGCTGATTTCGCTGGCCAGGCCCGACGTCGATCCCCCACGCGGTCTCGTCCTTGCCGTCGATCGCCATCGCGACCGGTCCGGTGACGCGCTTGCGATGGCTCCTGTCGTCGTGGATCGGGTCCAGGGGCGTTTCGGGTGGGTTTACGTCGGCGGTGGCGCCGGCGAATTTCATGGCGATCGGCTGGCCCCGTCCGTCGGGCGGCTGGGCCTCGACCCGGAGCTCGGTCACGGCTCCGGTCCCCTTGATCGATCGGCCTGGCCCGCCGCGCGGGAGGTCGGGGTCGGTCAAGAGCTCGAGCCGGATCGCGGCCAGGGATCGAAGCGTGGTCCTCGCCCGCAACACCAGCGTATGCTTCGTCGGGGCATAGCCCCCGGCCAACAGCGAGCCATCGTCCATGAGGTGGTATTTCTCCCCCCCAGCGGATTCCTCCTCGTATTCGGGTCGAATCACCGTCCACTCGGCTGTTTCGCCCTTCATGCGTCGCTCCCAATCGGCCATGCGCTCGGCCCAATCGGGCGAGCGGTGCGTGAGCTCGGTCTCGATCCGCGCGATCTCGCTGGTGATTTCGCCCCGACGCCTCAGCTCCTCAGGGGTATAAACGGCGATGTTGGCCTCGTGCGAATTGTTCAGACAGGCGAGCATCCGGTAGTAATCGTCCTGCTTGATCGGGTCGTATTTGTGGTCGTGGCACTGGGCACACTGGATGGTGAGGCCCAGGACCCCCTTGCCCACGCAGTCCATCCGGTCAAACATCGCCTCCATCCGGAACTGCTCGGGGTCAGCGCCCCCTTCCTCATTGATCATCGAGTTACGCAGGAATCCAGTGGCGACCACCTGGTCCTGGCTGGGGTTTGCTAGCAGGTCGCCGGCGATCTGTTCGATGATGAACTGGTCATAGGGAAGGTCGTGATTCAAGGCGCGGATGACCCAGTCGCGATAGAACGAGACCTGGCGCTGCTTGTCTTTCTCATAGCCGTCGGAATCGGCGTACCGGGCGGCGTCGAGCCACGGGCGGGCCCATCGTTCGCCATGGCGGGGCGAATCGAGCAGGCTCTCGACCAGGCGCTCGTAGGCGTCCGGACGGCGGTCGGCGAGAAAGGCATCGACCTGGGCGATGGTCGGGGGCAACCCAACCAGGTCGAGCGAGAGCCTGCGAATCAAGGTGGCGCGATCGGCCTCGGGAGCCGGCGCGATCCCCTCGGCCTCGAGCCTCTGGAGTATGAAGGCGTCGATCGGATTGCGCGGCCACGCGTGGTCCTTGACGGTCGGAACCCGCGGGCGAACCGGGGGCGCGAACGACCAGTGCGGCTCGTATGAGGCCCCCTGCTCGACCCAGGCCTTGAGGAGCTCGATCTCGCCAGGCGTGAGCGATTTGCCGCTCTTGGGCGGGGGCATCTTGTCCGCGTCATCGCTCGCGGTGACGCGCTCGTAGAGCTCGCTCTCGGCCAGCCGTCCTGGCACGACCGCGCGATTGCCGGAGGCCGCCGGGGCGGTCGCGAATTCGGCGAGGTCAAGCCTCAGCCGACCCTTTCGCTCGCGTGCGTCGGGGCCGTGGCATTTGAGGCACTTGCCGGCCAGGATCGGGCGGATGTCGCGATTGAACGTCACACGCTCGGGGACCCTGGCACCGGGATCGCCAGCCACCGCCCCCGCGGCCAGCGAAAGCCACGCCACGCAGACAATCCCACCACGACATCGTTGCATTCCAGGGATCATCACCGATTACCCCGCCAGACCCTCGGTCCTCGGATTTCCCCACTCCAATCGTTGTAACATAATCCGGCTCGGCACGAACCACCCGTGTCATCGTGTCCCTGGCCCTCGGGCAAACGCCGAGCGTTCCCAGATATACACGACCGGCTCGATCGAGAACCGCTTGACAAACCCCAGCCTGGCCAGCGAGGGAACAATCCCCGGAATACCGGGCCCGTCGTGGGTATTGACCACCACGGTCACGGTCCCATCGGTGAGTTTGGCCCGCAACCAGGCTGCTCGCGGCTCGGCAAGCCCGCTCCTTTCAAAGACGGGGTAAAGCCAGTCGTCGTAAACCAGGTCCAGGCGCCCGTCGAGCCGGTTCATCCCCGGCCGATCGACGAAGAAAAACTCGCCGGCGGGCCGGGCCATCTTGGCGAGGACGATCGCGCGCAATCCACGATCAATCTCGCGCTGGGAGAGGTTGTACTGGCCAATCGCGACCGCCCCCAGCAACGGCGCGATGGCCGCCCCGGCGATCCAACCGAATCGCCGGCGCGTCTCCGCGGCGTCGATCGCACGATCCAGGGCCCGGGCGACGAGCACGCTCAAATACACAATCACCGGGATCCCGTAATTGATCCAGGCCCCGGTACTCGCGCGGCAGAGCAGCATGGCGACGGCGATCTCGGACGCGATCAAACAAAGCAAGATCGTGTCGACCCGCCCCTCGGCCAGGAATCTCCGCTCGATGATGGCGCAGAGAGGAAGCGCGAGCAAGACGATGGTCAAGATCCCGAAGACCAGGAACACCACCTGCCCGAAAGTGGCCAGGAAAAGCTGCGAGAACGAGACCGCCAGGGTCGCCCCCGTGAGCAACCCCACGATCAACGAGAGACCTCGGCGAGACCAGCCCTCGCGGTCGACCCACGCGAGCCCCAGCCCAACCAACAGCGTGAGGAACCCCAGGCTTCGCCCCAGAAACGCGAAATAGACAATGCTCGCGCTGTGCCAGCTCGTGGGATGGACCACGCCGACGCTCGCCGCGGCGGTCAGGATCGCGGCCGACATACGACCCCCCGAGATAACCTCCTCAGCGCCGTAATAAACGAGCACGATCGCCGCCGCCAACACCAGCCCACGCTCGACGACGCCGCGGCGAATCGCCCCCCGCCTAGAGCGGACGAACAGGATCGGAATGCAAACCACGGCCGAGGCCACGAAATGTTGTTTCACGCAGATCGCCAGCGCGAATAAGGCAAGCGCCGCGGCGACCCGACCCCTGCCCGGCTGATCGCCAATGATCGCCGAAAGCACGAGCAAAGCCGCGGTCGTCTGGAACCAGACCCCGAGCATGTCGGGACGAACGGCGACGGGCATGCTCACGACCACCGGGGCCGACGCGATCAGGCAGACGGCCCACCATCCGACGCGGTTCGCCCTCCCTTCGAGCCTCGCCAGGCGATAGGCGGCCAGAAGCGTCCCCAGGAACCCCAGAAACGAGATCGATCGCCCGGCCACGATCGCCGAGCGAACCGGGTCGAGCCCCGTTCGAACGAGGAGCCCGGCGATCACCCCGGTGACGCGATAATAGAGCGGGGCGTGGATCAGGACATAGGGGTTTTGGCGACCAAAGGGGCCGTGGAGCTCGCGGGGGCTCGAGGTAAGCTGGCGAGCGGCGGCGAGGGCGAGGGGGGATTCGAGGGCCTCGGCGTCCTCGAGACTCGTCCCCAGGATCGCCAGGTGCCCAAGCCCGGCGAACGCCGCCACGGCCAGCATCAGGCTGATCCAGGCACGCGTCCGTCGCCGGGCACGATCCGATCGCTCGGGGCTCACGAGGTAAACGACTCCGACATATCGGCCTTGGCGAATTAGAGGGCGGGTGCCCCCCGATCGCTTCATCATGGCCGATCGCGGCGGGCCTGCAAATCCCCCATCCAGGGCGGGGACGAATCCCAGACCCGAATCGACGGCGAACGCTCGCGGTCGTCGAATGGTCCGCGCCCACGCCATACCCGCCGCGAGGGATCGTCATTCTTTTCCTTTGATTCACAATCGTAAGAATACAGACGTTTTACCGGTACTCACTATGTTAACAGTGACGGGTTGTGTACAATAGATTCTGTTGATCATGAGCTGATGGGCGAAGACGGGCGCGGGGCGAGGGATTCCGCCGGTGCCACGGACCCGCGAGGGCCGGTGTTCGCCTGGCCTTCAAGACTCGCCCGAGTCACCGAATAGGCGTGCATGCCAACCGCGGAGCAATCCGATCGAGATCGTCAAATCGAGGCTGAATCGATGACGGACGAGGAGCGTAGGGCTTCCTCCTTTCCGATCGTCGGAGTCGGGGCCTCGGCCGGAGGGCTCGCGGCGTTTACTCGATTGCTCGAGCACTTCCCGGTCGATACAGGGATCGCCCTGGTGCTGATCCAGCACCTGGACCCCACCCACGAGAGCCGGCTGGGCGACCTGCTGTCACGGGTGACCAAGCTCCCCGTCACGGAGGCGACGAGCGGCACGCGGGTGAGCCCCGACCATGTCTATGTCATTCCCCCGAACTCCAATCTCGCGATCTCCGGGGGGGTCTTGAGGATCACCCCACGCGAGGGGCGGGGGCAGCACCTACCGTTGGATTTTTTCCTTCGCTCGCTGGCCAAGGACCAGGGTGCCGGCGCGATCGGGGTGATTCTCTCGGGAACGGGGTCGGACGGGACCCTGGGCCTGGCGGAGATCAAGGCGGCCGGTGGGATCACCTTCGCGCAAGACAAGGACTCGGCCAAATTCGACGGGATGCCAAGCTCCGCCCTCGCCAGTGGAGCCGTCGACTTTGTCTTGCCCCCCGACCAGATCGCCCGCGAGCTGGCGCGGGTGGGGCGGCATCCCTATGTGGCTCCGGTCCGCTTGGCGCTTCCTGGCCCTGTCGAAGCGAAGGACGATGGATCGTTTCGCAAGATCCTGACGATGCTGCGAGTCGCGTTCGCGGTGGATTTCACCCACTATCGCGAAACGACGATCATGCGGCGCACGATGCGCAGAATGGCCCTGCAAGACAAGGATACCCTCGCCGATTACGCGAAACTGCTGGCCGACGATCGCGCCGAGCTCGAGGCGCTCTATCAAGACATCCTGATCAGCGTGACCAGTTTCTTCCGCGATCCCGAGATGTTCGAGGTATTGAAGACTCGGGTTTTCCCCGAGATTCTCCGGAACAAGCCCCCCCGGACGCCGATCCGGATCTGGGCGGCGGGCTGCTCCACGGGTCAAGAGGCTTACTCGCTGGCGATGGTTCTGCTGGAATTCCTGGACGACAAGCCGAACCCGCCGGCGATCCAGATTTTCGCCACCGATTTAAGCGACGCCGTCTCGCTCGGCAGGGCCCGGACGGGCCTTTATCCCAACAACATCGAGGCCGAGGTCTCGCAGGAGCGGCTCAGGCGCTTTTTCACCCGCGAGGAGGACGGCTATCGGATCAGCAAATCGATCCGGGATCTCTGCGTCTTCGCCAAGCAAAACATCGCCGCCGACCCCCCGTTTTCGCGGCTGGACTTGATTAGCTGCCGGAATGTCCTCATTTATGTAGGCCCTCGGCTCCA